>CAIQEX010000158.1 GCA_903870955.1 uncultured beta proteobacterium | reverse complement strand
GGCGCTTTTGCCACCATGGCGTAAAAAGCCAGCGTGGTTTCACGCGGCCAGTAATACAGCAAAGGACCGAGGGCGAGCTTCACAATTGGATTCCTAAAACGAAAGGTGGGTCGACAAAGTGCACGCTCGGTTTGGCACAGGAATCATTTCCAGGGCCGGTGATAGGCGCCCAGCGTGTGCTGCTGGCCTTCGGCCACCTTGTCCAGTGAGGTCATCCAGATGGGCTTGGCAGAATAGCGATGCGGGTTGGCCACGCAGTTGTCTATTGCCTCGCGCCAGACCTTGGTCACCTGCGCCACATAGGCCGGGCTGCGCTGGCGCCCTTCGATCTTGATGGCGCTCACCCCCATCGCCAACAATTGCGGCAACAACTCCAACGTGTTCAGGCTGGTCGGTTCTTCCACCGCGTAGTAGTTTTTGTCGTCACCGACATCAAAGCGACCCTTGCACAGCGTCGGGTAACCGGCGTTTTCACCGGGAGCATAGCGGTCAATCAGCACACCGTTCAGGCGCGACTCACGCCCCAGCGGCGTTTCCTGCCAACGCACCGCCTTGGGTGGCGAGCACACACCATGCGTGTTGGGTGCCTCGCCTGTCACGTAGGAAGAAAGTGCGCAGCGCCCTTCGACCATCACGCACAGACTGCCAAAACCGAACACTTCAATCTCGACGGGCGTCTTTTCAAGCAACTGCTCCACCTGCACCATGGACAGCACGCGCGGCAGCACGGCGCGGGCGATGCCGAAGTGCTCGTAATAGAAATTGATGGCTTCGTAATTGGTGGCCGAGCCCTGCACCGACAAATGCAGACGCAACTGGGGATGCTTCTTTTGCGCATAGCCCATCAAACCGGGGTCGGCCAGGATCACGGCATCCACACCGGCAGCGGCGGCGCGGTCAATGGCGCTGTGCCAGATTTTCACATTGGCAGCCTGCGGGTAGGTGTTGAGCGCCACCAGCACCTTGCGCCCGCGCGCGTGGGCGTAGGTAATGCCGGTGTTGATGGCGGCCTCGTCAAAATTCAAGCCGGCAAAGTTGCGTGCGTTGGTGGCGTCCCGGAAACCAAGGTAAACGCAATCCGCGCCCTCGTCGACTGCCGCCTTGAGTGCAGGCAGGCTGCCTGCCGGACATACCAACTCCATTTTCCGGATGGGAGAAATGCCTGCCACAGACGCAGAGGCGCTGGACGCTTGGAGAGTCAAAACCATGGGGGTTGGCCCGACTCTGGCGTCTATAGGAACGTCAGCAATTCAGGCAAAAAGTTGTAGCGCGAAGCTAACAGCCCAAAGCCGCAAGGCCAATGATGTAGGTCAACCACGTCACAGAAAGCGTTTCGGTCAAACAGACGCACAAATGCTAATCTGTCGCACATTCAATCCACCAGCCCCACCCCATGAACCACCCGCACACTGAAGACTTTGCGTCCGTTACCGTCACCAAGCTCCGCGCCGAACTGGCGCTGGCCCTGCGGGCTGCCGCCTTTCACGGCCTGGCCGAGGGCGTTTGCAACCATTTCAGCGTCGAGTTGCCGGACCAATCGGGGCGCTTTCTGCTGAATCCGCGCGGCCTGCTGTGGGAAGAGGTGCAGGCCGATGACATTGTGATGATTGATGTGCCGGGCAACATCCTGGCCGGTCGCCATGTGGTGGAGCCCACGGCGATGTTTATCCACGCAGCCATTCACCGCATCGCCAAAAAGGCCTGCGTGCTGCACACCCACATGCCCTACGCCACGGCGCTGTCGCTCACGCCGCAGCGCATGCTCGACACCACGCTGTCGCAAAACGCCATGCGCTTTCATGGCCGCACGGCCGCCGACCCGCACTACAACGGCCTGGCTCTGGACAGCGCCGAGGGCGAACGCATCGCGCACGCCATGCAGGGCGCCGATGTGGTGTTTCTGGGCAACCACGGCGTGGTGGTCTGCGCCCAGCGCATGGACTACGCCTATGACGACCTGTACTATTTGGAGCGGGCTTGCTGCGTGCAGGTGCTGGCCCAGTCCACGGGTCAGGGCGTGGTGCCCGTCGCGCCGGCCCTGGCCCAGAGAGTGATGGAGCAAACCATTGGTGAGCGCCTGCAGTCTGAATTGTTCTTTGCCGCCTTGGGCAGAAAGCTGTGAGAAAAATATGACTTCACCCGACTACTCCAAAGGGGTCGCCTGTGTGCGCGCCCAGTACGTGCCAATTGCCGAGGCCAGCATCCCGATGACCGACTGGGGCTTTTTGCGCTCCGACGCCACCTACGATGTGGTGACGGTGTGGGATGGCGCTTTCTTCCGGCTCGACGCGCACCTGGAGCGCTTCATGCTGAGCTGCGAGCGCTGGCGCCTGAACCCTGGCCTCAGCACCGAGCAGATCGTGGACACGCTGACGCAGTGCGTGCGCCTGAGCGGCCTGCGTGCCTCTTACGTGGAGATGATCTGCACGCGGGGCCAGCCGCCCTGGGGTTCACGTGATCCACGCCTGGCCGTCAACCAGTTTTATGCCTTTGCCGTGCCCTATGTCTGGCTCGCCAATGAAGCGCAACGCGCCAATGGGCTGCACCTGAATATCAGCGATGTGCAGCGCATCCCTTCCGCCTCGGTCGATCCGCGCGCCAAGAACTACCACTGGAATGACCTGACCATGGGCCTGCTGGGTGCACTGGACGCCGGTGCCGACAGCGTGGTGCTGGTGGATGCGCAGGGCAACGTGGTGGAGGGACCGGGCTTCAATGTTTTTTGCATCCGCCAGGGTGCGGTGGTGACACCGGCGCAAGGCATGCTGGAAGGCATTTCACGCCGCACGGTGATCGAGATGGCGCAGTCCCTCGGGATGGAGGTGCAGGTCCGCGCCCTGCCCGCCGCTGAGTTGCGCAGTGCCGACGAAGTATTTTTATCCACCTCGGGCGGCGGCGTGTTGCCGGTAACGGTGGTAGACGGCGTAGCCATTGGCGACGGCAAGCCCGGCGCCCTCACCCGCCGCCTGGTGGAAACCTACTGGGCCTGGCATAGCGACCCGGCGCTGAACCGACCCATCGACTACAGCTGATACCTGACGCGGAAAGACTCGCGCTAAGCTCCTGTCTTTTGCATCAAGATCAACATGAACGATCCACAATTTGAAGCCGGGCTTGCCATGCGCAAGCAGGTCATGGGCGAAGACTTTGTAGCCCGCGCCTTTGCGGGTGTGACCGAATTTACGGCCCCCTTGCAGCAACACATTACCCGCAACGCTTGGGGCGACGTCTGGCAACGCCCGGGCCTGGACCTCAAGACCCGCAGCCTGGTCACCGTCGCCATGCTGACAGCGCTGGGCAAGCAAAATGAACTCAAGGGCCATGTGCGCGGCGCGCTCAACAACGGAGCCACGGTGCAGGAGATTCAGGAAGTCCTGCTGCACGCCGCCATTTACTGCGGTGTGCCGACTTCTGTGGAAGCTTTTCGCAGCGCGGCCGAAGTGGTCAATGGCCTGCCAGCTTCCGGCGCAGAGGCAAAAAAATAGGCCCGATTACTCGGGCCTATTCCGGGTCAGTCGAAGCGCTTAGGCAGCAGCATCCACGATGGCGTTGAAGGTGGCGCTGGGGCGCATCACGGCCAGGACCTTGGCCTTGTCGGCCAGGTAGTAGCCACCGATGTCGGCCGGCTTGCCTTGCACGTCCTTCAGCTCTTCGGTGATCTTGGCCTCGTTGTCTGCCAGGGCCTTGGCCATGGGTGCAAAGTGGGCCTGCAATGCCAGGTCTTCAGTCTGCGCGGCCAATTCCTGAGCCCAGTACAGGGCCAGATAAAACTGGCTGCCACGGTTGTCGAGCTGGCCGGTCTTGGGGCTTGGGCCCTTGTTGTTGTCCAGCAATTTGCCAGTGGCTGCGTCCAATGCCTTGGCCAGAATCTGGGCCTTTTTGTTGCCCGTCTTGATTCCCAGGTCTTCCATACTGACCGCCAGGGCCAGGAACTCACCCAACGAATCCCAGCGCAGGTGGTTTTCTTCCACCAGTTGCTGCACATGCTTTGGGGCTGAGCCACCAGCACCGGTTTCGTACATGCCGCCGCCTGCCATCAAAGGCACGATGGAGAGCATCTTGGCGCTGGTGCCCAGTTCCATGATGGGGAACAGGTCGGTCAGGTAGTCACGCAAAATGTTGCCGGTGGCGCTGATGGTGTCCAGACCGCGAATCACGCGCTCCAGCGTGTAGCGCATGGCACGCACCTGGCTCATGATCTGGATGTCCAGACCGGCCGTGTTGTGCTCATGCAGGTACATCTTGACCTTGGTGATGAGTTGGGCTTCGTGCGGGCGGTACTGGTCCAGCCAGAACACCACGGGCATGCCGGAGTTGCGGGCACGCGTGACGGCCAGCTTGACCCAGTCGCGAATGGCAGCGTCCTTGCACTGGCACATGCGCCAGATGTCACCGGCTTCCACGTTCTGGCTCAACAGCACTTCACCGGTTGCGATATCGGTGATGTTGGCAACGCCGTCTTCGGCAATCTCGAAGGTCTTGTCGTGCGAGCCGTATTCTTCGGCCTGCTGCGCCATCAAACCGACATTCGGCACGGTGCCCATGGTCTTGGGATCGAAGGCGCCATGCCATTTGCAGAAGTTGATGATTTCCTGGTAAATGCGGGCAAAGGTGGACTCGGGCATCACGGCCTTCACGTCCTTCAGGCGGCCGTTGGCGTCCCACATCTTGCCGCCATTGCGGATCATGGCGGGCATGGAGGCGTCCACGATGATGTCGTTGGGCGAATGGAAATTGGTAATGCCCTTGGCCGAATCGACCATGGCCAGTTCAGGACGGTGCTCGTGGCAGGCATGGATATCACGCTTGATTTCGTCCTGCTGGCTTTGCGGCAGGGAAGCAATCTTGCCGTACAGATCGGCCATGCCGTTGTTGACGTTGACGCCCAGTTCTTTGAACAGCGCACCGTGCTTGGCAAACGCGTCCTTGTAGAAAATCTTGACGCAATGGCCAAACACAATGGGGTGCGACACCTTCATCATGGTGGCCTTGACGTGCAGGGAGAACATCACGCCGGTCTTGCGTGCGTCTTCGATTTCCTGCTCATAG
>CAIQEX010000157.1 GCA_903870955.1 uncultured beta proteobacterium | reverse complement strand
CCAGAGCGGCGCATGCTTCGCGCAAACGCTGCTCCACGACGACGTAAAACTCCGGTTCTTTGACAATGCCACCCTTGCCAACTTGGCCGGGTTGCAGTTCAAACTGGGGCTTCACCAAGGTCAGCAACGTGCCACCTGCTTTTAGCAGTGGCACGACGGCTGGCAAGACCAATGTCTGGGAAATGAAGGACAGATCGGCCACGATCAGATCAAACTCCGGCACGAATTCAGACGCGATGTGCTCCGCTTCCGAGGTATCGGAAGCTTCTTGATCTTCATCGTCTTCGTCGTCGACTTCAAACGGGCCATCCTCACCCATGCTGTCCTCATAGGCCTGGATCAAATCCTCAGCCGTAAGCGCACGGGCGTTCACCTTCTCCACACACAGGACACGCGGATCGCTGCGCAACATGGGATGCAACTGCGCACTCCCCACGTCCACGCCGACCACCGACTTGGCACCGGCCTGCAACAGGCAATCGGTAAACCCACCGGTCGATTGACCGACATCCAGACAGGCAAAGCCTTCTACGGACAGACCCACTTGCTTTAACGCGGCTTCCAGCTTGAGCCCGCCACGCGATACATAGCGCGCCTCGGAGTCATCCAGCAGCCGAATCTCGGCAGATTCAGGAACGTCATCGCCATTTTTGACGATACGTCGCCAGGACTCGCCTTGCGCCCATTCGACGCCATCGGCAATCAGCCGTTGCGCCTGAGAACGGGTGTTGGCAAGCCCCCGCTGAACCAGCAGTTGATCAATTCGCATTGTTTTACCTATGTTGAAGCCATCCGAGGCGCCGCCGGCGCTTCGGGAGGGAGCTCAATACCTGTAGGTATCTTTCTTGTACGGGCCGGACTTGCTCACGCCGATATAGGCCGCTTGCTCGTCGCTCAGCTCGGACAACATGGCGCCGACCTTTTTCAGGTGCAGGCGGGCGACTTTTTCGTCCAGGTGCTTGGGCAACACATAGACCTTACCGGACTTGTATTCCTTGGGCTTGGTGAAAAGCTCGATCTGCGCAATCGTCTGATTGGCGAAGCTGGACGACATGACAAAGCTGGGGTGGCCGGTGCCACAACCCAGGTTCACCAGACGACCCTTGGCCAACAAAATAATGCGCTTTTCAGGCTTGGCATTCTTGCCCTTGGTGGCGGGGAAGATGACATGGTCCACTTGCGGCTTGATCTCGTCCCACTGCAGCTTTTCCAGCGAAGCGACATCGATTTCGTTGTCAAAGTGACCGATGTTGCAAACAATGGCCTGGTCCTTCATGGCCGCCATGTGCTTGTAGGTAATCACGTTCTTGTTGCCGGTGGCGGAGACAAAAATGTCGGCCTTGTCGGCGGCGTATTCCATGGTCACAACCTTGTAACCTTCCATCGCGGCTTGCAGCGCGTTGATCGGGTCGATTTCGGTCACCCAGACTTGGGCCGACAGTGCGCGCAAGGCTTGGGCGGAGCCCTTGCCCACGTCACCGTAACCGGCAACCAAAGCCACTTTACCGGCGATCATCACATCGGTGGCACGTTTGATCGCGTCGACCAGCGATTCGCGGCAGCCATACAGGTTGTCAAACTTGCTCTTGGTCACCGAGTCGTTCACGTTGATGGCGCGGAATGCCAGCGTGCCCTTTTCAGACATTTCGTTCAAGCGCAGCACGCCGGTGGTGGTTTCTTCGGTGACGCCGATGATGGCCTTCAGGCGGCGGCTGTACCAGGTGGGGTCCACCTTCAGCTTGGCCTTGATGCTGTTGAACAAGCAGATTTCTTCTTCGCTGCCGGGCTTGGCGAGGACCTTGATGTCCTTCTCGGCCTTTGCACCCAGGTGCATCAGCAAGGTGGCGTCGCCGCCGTCGTCCAGAATCATATTCGGGCCTTCGGTCTTGCTGCCTTTGGGTCCGAATTCAAAAATACGGTGGGTGTAATCCCAGTAGTCGGCCAGCGATTCACCCTTGTAGGCAAACACCGGTGTGCCCTTGGCAACCAGCGCAGCGGCGGCATGGTCTTGCGTGGAGAAAATGTTGCACGAAGCCCAACGCACTTCGGCGCCCAGCGCTTGCAGGGTTTCGACCAGCACACCGGTTTGAATCGTCATGTGCAGCGAACCGGTAATGCGCGCGCCCTTCAGCGGCTGCGCCTTGGCGAACTCTTCGCGGATAGCCATCAGACCGGGCATTTCGGTCTCGGCGATGGTCAGTTCCTTGCGACCCCAAGGGGCCAGGCTCAGGTCGGCAATTTTAAAGTCTTCGGTCTTTGTAACAAGTTTGACAACGCTCATGGTTCACTCCAAAAGTAAATTTGAAAGCCACCGAATGCACAGGGAACTTTGAATGGGCTCACCCGACACATGCAGTGGGTGAGCGCCGTTGAAACGGTGGCTATTGCTGCCACCGGGTCCGAGCCTCGTTCACTGTTGTGAACTGCAACGCTCCTCGGAAGTCCGCATTATAGGGGCAACCTTGGGGTGAAGGTGCGGATAAGGCCAGAGTAATGCCCTGAAATGGCAGGTTAAGCCGGGCTTCCAGAGGTTTGCCCCAGCACCAGCGCGGGCTGGCGCAGCAACTGAAATGGACCCTGCTCAGGGGCCCGCAACACTTGCAGCACCATGTCGGCCATGGTTTCGCCGGTGGTTTCTGCCGTGGGTTGGGTCACGGTAGTTACGTCCACCCCCGCCAGCAAAGTGTCCGAGGGGATGACACCGTGCACCACGACTGAAACGTCCTTCCCCAACACAAGGCCCCTGTCCAGCAGCCCGCGCAGTACACCGATTCCACCCAAATTGTTGTCCACCACAATGGCTGTGGGCGCGTTCGGCAAGCCCATTAAGGAATGCGCTGCCTGGTGGCCGCTGCGCCGATCCACCGCCGGCCCGGCCAGCCAGGCCGAATCGAAGGAGAGCCCTGCCTCCTGCAGCCCCAGCAAAAAGCCATGGTGGCGCTGAACCGCAAAGTTGAGCGCCAGGGGCGAGTGCACATAGGCGATGCGCTGGTGACCCAGGGCTGCGAGGTGCCGCACTGCCAACCTGCTGCCGGCTTCGTTGTCAAAGTCAAACCACGAATAGTTGCTGCAGTCTCCGGTGCGGCCATAGGCCAGAAAGGGATAGCCTCTTTCGATCAAAAAGTTCACTCGTGCGTCTTCCACACGGGTGTTGGGCACCACCACGGCATCCACCCTGCCGCCTCGAAACAGGCGGTCGTAGATGTCCAGATCCTGCTCGTCACTCGCCACCGCCAGCATCAAATCGAAGTGCTGCGTATGCAGGCGCTCTGACAGACCGCCCGCCATATCCAGGAACTGCGGATTACCCAGGTTTTCCACCGCTGCCGAGTAGACGATGCCAATGGCCTCGGTGCTGCCCCGCACCAATCGGCGCGCACCGGCGTTGGCTTTGTAACCCACGGTTCTGGCGGCCTCCTCCACGCGCTTGCGCGTCGCCTCATTGACATCCTGGTAGCCATTCAAAGCGCGGCTGACCGTGGACGTGGAGAGTCCAAGTTCCTTGGCCAGAGCTTTGATGTTCATGGGTACTTTCGGTGTCAGATCAGGCGAGTTGCGCAAACAACCCGCCCCAAGGGGCGAGGTCTACGCTGGCAGGGCCAATTGTTGCTCCGCTCAGGCCGCTTTCGACCAGCACACGCGCGCCTTGGCAATCCAGTGGCAATGCGAACTGCGCTGGCTGGCCGCTGAAGTTGAATACGCACAACACCCGCTGTACATCGGTGGCGCGCACAAACGCAAACACCTGCGGATGAACCTCCAGCAACTGCATGTCGCCATGCAGAATCGCGGGTTGTGTCTTGCGCCAGTGCAACAGGTTGCGATAGAACTTCAGCAACGAATCCGCCGCAGCCTCCTGCGTATCCGCTGCCAGTGCGCGATGGGTTTCGGCAACCGGCAACCACGGTTTTGCAGCATTCGCTCCTGCAGGCGCAAAACCCAAATCGGGCGCACTGCCAACCCACGGCATCGGCGTGCGACATCCGTCGCGCCCCTTGAACTCTGGCCACATGGTGATGCCGTAGGGGTCCTGCAAGTCCTCGAAAGCGATGGCCACCTCGGGCAGACCCAATTCATCGCCCTGATAAATGCAGGACGAACCACGCAGACTGGTTTGCATCGCTGCTGACAGTCGCAACATTGCGGCATCGGGCGTAGCGCCACCCCAGCGCGTGGCGAAGCGCGGCACATCGTGGTTGGAGAGTGCCCAGCACGGCCAACCACCTTCCGAGATGCTCTCGAAGCGGCTCAGAAATTTGTGCAGAAAAGTCGAGGAATGCTCAGTGCCCAGTAAGTCAAAGCAGTAGGCCATATGCAGCTTGTCGCCACCGCGCGTGTACTCGGCCAGGCGGGCCAGTCCATCGTCATCCCCGATTTCACCAACCATGGTGGTGTTGGGATACTGGTCCAAAAGCTTGCGCAACTTGCGCAGGAACTCCAGGTTTTCTGGCTGGCTCTTGTCATATTTATGCCATTGCCAGCCGTAGGGATTGACTGCATTTACCGCGGGGTCCTCGCCTACGGGACGACCGCGCGGCGGGTTGTCACGCAGTTGGGCATCGTGCACATAGAAGTTCACGGTGTCCAGGCGATAACCGTCGACACCCAAATCGAGCCAGAACTTCACCGTCTCCAGCAACACAATTTGCACCTCCGGATTGTGGAAATTCAAATCCGGCTGACTGGTCAAAAAGTTGTGCATGAAATACTGGCAACGCCGCGTGTCCCATTGCCACGCGCTGCCACCAAAAATCGACAACCAGTTGTTGGGTGGGTTGCCGTCTTCCTTGGCATCGGCCCAGATGAACCAATCGGCCTTGGGATTGTCTTTGCTGGCGCGGCTTTCCACAAACCAGGGGTGTTGGTCGGCGCAGTGCGACAGCACCTGGTCGATCATGACCTTGAGGCCCAGTGCATGGGCCCGGTCCACCAGAACTTTGAAATCGGCCAGCGTGCCGAACATAGGGTCCACATCGCAATAGTCGCTGACGTCGTAACCAAAGTCTTTCATCGGGCTCTTGAAGAACGGTGACAGCCAAATGCCGTCCACGCCCAAGCTGGCCACGTAATCCAGATGCGCCGTAATGCCCTGCAGATCACCGATGCCGTCGCCATTGCTGTCGGCAAAGCTGCGCGGGTAAATCTGGTAAATCACCCCACCGCGCCACCAGTTGTCGTTGGGAGCCTTTTGTAGTTGCATTGCCTTAGCCTTGAAAATTAAAACGGAAAAATGACAAACCACGGGACAATGGAACCCGCAATTTTTGAGGATAAATAGAATGCCCGCCTTGGACCCGCTTTTGTCGCCCGCACGCTTTGAATGGGGTTGTGCCACGTCGTCTTTTCAGATCGAGGGCGCGAGTACCGCTGACGGCAAAGTACCCAGCATTTGGGATACCTTCTGCACGCAGCCCGGACGCATCAAGGACGCCAGTGACGGGCGAGTGGCCTGCGACCACTACCACCGCTTTGCCGATGACGTTCGCCTGATCGCTGAGCTGGGATTCAAGCACTACCGATTTTCGATTGCCTGGCCGCGCGTCACCACCGTAGACCACAAGGCCAATACAGCCGGTTTGGACTTTTACAAGCGACTGCTGGACGCGCTGGATCGGCATGGAATCACGCCCAACGCCACCCTTTTCCATTGGGACTTGCCGGCGCATCTGGAGGGCGGCTGGCTGAACCGTGATACCGCCTACCGCTTTGCCGAATACGCTGAACTGGTGGCCCGGCATCTGGGTGACCGTTTGCCCCGTGTGGCGACACTGAATGAGCCCTGGTGCTCGGCTTTTCTGGGCCATGACGTGGGCGTGTTTGCACCGGGTGTGCAAAACCGGGCCCAGTCCTTGGTGGCGGCGCATCACTTGATGCTGGCCCATGGGCTTGGCATGCAGGCCTGGCGCTCGGTTCAACCCGGCACCTTGCTTGGCATCGTGCTGAATCCGGAACTGTGCGATCCGCTGACGGACAGATCCGAGGATGTGCAAGCCACACGCATGGCCGAATGGGAGCGCAACGATTGCTTTTTGAACCCGCTGTACGGCCGCGAATGGCCGGATGCACTGTTGCAGCAGATTGGCGCGGTCGGCACTATGCGGCGCGAGGGCGACCTGGCCATTTGCGCGCAACCACTGGATTTCATGGGCCTGAATTACTACACCCGTTCGATTGCCAAGAGCCCGGTCACCGCGCGTGAGGCAGGACGGGGCTTCACCTTTGTCAACCCGAGCGCAGCCAAGCCGCTGACCGACATTGGCTGGGAGATTTACCCCGAAGGTCTGACGCGCGTGGTGCAAAACCTGCAAGCCGAGTGGCCGCTGCCACCGCTGTGGATTACCGAGAACGGAGCCGCCGATAACACCGGCCCAGCCCATGGCTCGGTTGATGACGGCATGCGTTGCGACTACCTGCTGGCACATTTCGAACAGGTGGCGGGGCTGATTCGCGCCGGCTCGGACATCCGTGGCTACTATGTGTGGAGCCTTATGGACAACTTCGAATGGGCGCATGGCTATAGCCAGCGCTTTGGCATCGTGCATGTTGACTTCCATACCCAAAAACGAACACCGAAGCGCAGTGCTTTGTTGTTGCAAAAGTTGCTCCGCGAATGACTCCCCGCCTGCAAAGCCCTAGCCGCCCTTGACCGAACCCGACAGCAACCCGCGCACAAAAAACCGTTGCAGCGAGAAGAACACCATCACCGGCACCGCGATAGAAACAAAGGCGCTGGCGGTGAGGATTTCCCAGCTCTCGCCACGTGATCCGAGCAGGTCATTGAGTTTAATGGTGAGCACGATGTGTTCTGGCGCCTTGCCCAGAAAAACCAGGGCCACCAAAAAGTCGTTCCACACCCAGAGGAACTGGAAGATGGCAAAACTGGCCAGGGCCGGCAGCGACAGCGGCAGCACGATGCTGGTGAATATCTGGTAATGCGTGGCCCCGTCCATGCGGGCGCTCTCAATAATGTCGCGTGGCAAAGCGGCAATGTAGTTGCGCAGCAGGTAGATGGCTAACGGCAGCCCAAAGGCAGAGTGCGCCAGCCACACGCCCAGGAAGGATTTGGACTCGATTCCCAGCGCCGCACCCATCTGGTTATACAAGCGCAGCAAGGGAATCAGCGACATTTGCAGTGGCACCACCAACAGCCCCACCACCACGATGAACAACCATTTGCGGCCGGGAAACTGCATCCAGCTAAAGGCATAGGCAGCAAAGGCGGCAATCAGAATCGGAATGAAAGTCGCAGGAATCGTCACCTCAAAGGTGTTCAAAAAGGCCTGGCCCACGCCCTCCGAGGCCACCACCTTGGAATAGTTGTTGGTGCTGAAAGTCGGCGGCGTTTCGGCAACGTAAAAAATGCGCACGCCTTTGTCTTTGTCATAGGGCGCGGTGAGCTCCAGGCGGTAGCTGCTGTCGGCCGCCACAGTCAGCGTGCCATCCGGCTTGCCATCTTCGTCATCAAAAATCTGACCGTCGGCAATCTCGGTGCGCTCGCCCACGGCGAACTGATTCGGTTTGGCCGACGTGAGGGAGAAGTTTGTAAGGCGCACATGGGCTGCCTCGGCAAACAAGCGTCCACTGATGACCCACTTGTCGCCCTCTTGCACCACGCTTTGCGCGCCACCGGTGCGGCGCATATCGGCGCGGGTTTGCGTGCTGAGTGCTGTCCACCAACCACTGGAAACCAACTGCTCTTTTTCCCGGAAGCTGGACACCAGCAGACCGAAGGTGGGCATGATCCAGGTCGCCACAATCAGCAGCAACAGCAACTGCGCCAGGATGGCTGGCAGGGTGAAGTATTTTTTCATCGTTGTGCCTCTTCGGTGCGGAAGCGGCGAATGTTGAAGGCCATCACCGGAATCACTGCAAACATCAGCACCATGGCCAATGTGGAGCTGCGCCCATAATCGCCACCGCCTCTAAACATCCAGTCGTACATCAGATTGGCCAGCACGCTGGTATCCCATTGGCCACCGGTCATGGCCATGACCACGTCAAACACCTTGAGCACGGTAATCGTGATGGTGGTCCAGACCACCAGAATGGTCGACATCACCTGCGGCACCATGATCTCAAAGAAGATTTGCAGTTCGCTGGCACCGTCAATGCGGGCCGCCTCAATCGTGTCCTGCGGCACACCGCGCAGCGCGGCAGACAGGATCACCATGGCAAAACCGGTCTGGATCCAGACCAGAATCGCCATCAGGAAAAAGTTGTTCCAAAACGGAATCGTGACCCAGGCTTGCGGCTTGGCGCCCATGCCCATGACCATGGCGTTCAGAATACCGATCTGCTCCGAGTCGGGTCCACGGAAGTCAAACACAAACTTCCAGATCACACTGGCGCCCACAAAGCTGATGGCCATGGGCATGAACACCATCGACTTGGCGAAGTTGCCCCACCACACCTTGTCGGCCAATACCGCGACCACCAATCCGAAAGCCGTCGCCGTGGCTGGCACCACCAACAACCACATGAAGTTATTACGGATGGTGATTAAAAAATTCTGGTCCACAAACACCCAGGTGTAATTGGACAAGCCGACATAAGTTTCGCCCGTGGCGTCATAAAAACTCAGTCGGAAGGTTTCAAACAAGGGGTAGAACAGATACACCCCGAGCAGCAACAGGGCCGGAGCCAGAAACAACCAAGGCCGTATGCCGGACTTGATCCCTTCCTTGCGGTTGCGACTGGCTGAGGTGGCATCCACCACCCGATCCAGCAGAAAGTTACTGCCCGCAAAGTACAGCAGGCAGAACGCGATGCTGACCACCACGGCGGTGAGCGTTTGAATCAATGCGTCATTCATGGTGATCAGCTCGCGTTACAGGTCATGCTTACTTGATGGCGTCCCAGCTCTTCTGGATTTCGTCTGCCACTTCCTTGGCTGAAGCACCGCCGGAGTAATTGACCATGCCCTTCCAGAAACTGCCAGCTCCCACGGCGCCGGGCATCAGGTCGGAACCGTCAAAACGGAAGGTGGTGGCACCCAGCAGAATCTCGCCTTGCTTCTTGAGCGCTGGCGTCTTGTACTTGGCCAGATCCACGCCCTTGTGCGGTGTCAGGAAGCCGCCTTCGGCCATCCAGATTTCATG
>CAIQEX010000156.1 GCA_903870955.1 uncultured beta proteobacterium | reverse complement strand
TGGTTTCTGAGGCTGCTCCCAAGAGCGCGCACACAAGCCAGGTTGCTGGTTCCCAGCAGGCTCCAGTGCAGGGCCCGGGCGCTGAGCCTGCGCAGCGCAGTCCGGAGGTCGGCGCTGCGGGAACCCAGACCGCGCATAAACCAGTGCCACAAAACAGTCCTGTTGGCATTGGCGTGGGTGCTGTGATCGGCGGTGTCCTCGGCAGCCAGATAGGTAGCGGCGACGGCAAGACCCTGGCAACTATCCTCGGCGCAGTCGGCGGTGGCTATGTTGGGAATGAAGTCGCTAAGAAAAACCAGTAGTCAGTACCGCTAGGCTGACAAGGTGCAGCTTAGCCGTAAGTGACGTTTTGAACGATGCCGATGAGGGCCTTTGGGTCCAGTTCGCGAAGGGCTTTCTCAGGCACGATACAAGGCGTTCACACGCATGCGCTAAGGTAGCGCCATGAAGCAAACTTTTTGGAGCCTGGGCTGGCGCAGCCTGTGGCGTGATCTGCGCAGTGGCGATTTGCGCTTGTTGATCGTGGCCGTGACTCTGGCCGTGGCGGCCTTGAGTGCGGTGGGCTTTTTTGCCGATCGCCTGAAAGGTGGATTGCAGCGGGATGCACGCCAATTGTTGGGCGGCGATGTCGTCATCGCCAGCGACAACCCGACGCCTGAAATCTTTGTGGCCAAAGCGCAAGCGCTTGGCCTCCGAATGGTCGGCACATTGAGCTTTCCCACCATGGCGCGGGCCGATGACGCGAAGGGCGGCGCCTCCAAGTTGGTGTCCCTCAAGGTGGTCGAGCCTGGCTACCCCTTGCGTGGCAGCCTGGTCATGGCCACCGACACGGCGGGCGTGGAGCAACCCACGCGTGATATCCCCAAGCCCGGCGAGGTTTGGGTGGATGCCGCACTGCTGGAGTCGCTGGCGCTGGCCAAGGGCGACAGCGTGCTGCTAGGTGACAGCCGTTTCACCATAGCGGGGGTGATCGCGCTGGAGCCGGACCGGGGCGCTGGCTTTATGAACTTTGCGCCGCGCGTGATGATGCACCGCCAGGACGTGGCCGCCACCGGCCTGATTCAGCCTGCCAGCCGGCTGAACTACCGCATGGCCATGGTGGGTGACGAGCCGCAGGTCAAGGCCTTTGTCGACTGGGCTGACAAGGAGGTGAAGGACGGTGCCAACCGCGCCGAGCGCGGAGTGCGTGGCGTGCGTGTGGAGTCGCTGCAAACCGGGCGACCCGAAATGAGCCAGACGCTGGACCGCGCAGAAAAGTTTTTGAGTCTGGTGGCCTTGCTGGCGGCACTGCTGAGTGCCGTGGCCGTGGCCCTGGCAGCGCGCGCCTTTGCCGCCAAGCACCTGGACGATTGCGCCATGCTGCGCGTGCTGGGCTTGAGCCAACGCGCCATTGCCTCGGCCTATTCCTTTGAGTTTGCGCTGGTCGGGTTGTTCGCCAGCAGCCTGGGTGTTCTGTTGGGTTTTGCCATTCACTACCTCTTCGTCGCCCTCATGGCGGGCTTACTGGAGACTTCTTTGCCCGCCGCCAGTTTTTGGCCGGTGGCTTTGGGCATGGGCATGGGTTTGACGCTGTTGCTGGCCTTTGGCTTGCCTCCTGTATTGCAGTTGGCGCAGGTGCCGCCGTTGCGGGTGATGCGCCGTGATGTCGGCAATTTGCGTCCTGCTTCACTGGGTGTGCTGGCCGTCGGTGTGGCCGGTTTCGCGACCCTGCTGCTGGTCGCCAGCAGTGACCTCAAGTTGGGCCTAATTGCGGTCGGTGGTTTTGCCGGTGCGGTGCTGCTGTTTGCACTGTTGAGCTGGCTCGCCGTGAAGCTCTTGCGCCGCAGCGTGAATGAGCAGACGGCACCGCGCTGGCTGGTGTTGGCCACACGCCAGCTTGCCGCACGTCCGGCCTTTGCGGTGGTGCAGGTCAGTGCGTTGTCGGTGGGCATGTTGGCTTTGTTATTGCTGGTGTTGTTGCGCACCGATTTGATTGGCAGTTGGCGCAAGGCCACGCCACCGGATGCACCGAACCGCTTTGTCATCAACGTGATGCCCGAGCAGAACGAGGCCTTCCGCACGGCACTGACCCAGGCCGGCGTACAGAAGTTTGATTGGTACCCGATGATCCGTGGCCGCCTGATCGCCATCAACGACAAGGTCGTGTCACCGGAAGACTATGTGGACGAGCGTGCCAAGCGCCTGGTAGACCGCGAGTTCAACCTTTCGCACAGCGCCACGCAGCCGCCGCATAACGAGATCGTCTCCGGTGCCTGGAAGCCCGAAGAGGCGGGCGCCATCAGCGTGGAAGAGGGCATTGCAAAAACCTTGAACCTGAAGATGGGTGACTTGCTGAAGTTTGATATTGGCGGCGTGCAGACCCAGGCCCGCGTTACCTCGCTGCGCAAGGTGGATTGGAGTTCCATGCGCGCCAATTTCTTCGTCATGTTTCCAGTCAGCGTGTTGGCGGACGTGCCCAGCACCTTCATGAGCGCTTTCAAAGCGCCGCTAACCAAGGGCTTTGACAACGCGCTGGTGCGCCAATTCCCCAATGTCACGGCAGTCGATATGACCAGCACCTTGAACCAGGTGCAGCGCGTGTTGGACCAGGTGATACGTGCCGTCGAGTTTTTGTTTGGCTTCACGTTGGCGGCCGGGTTGGTTGTGCTGTTTGCGGCGGTAAGTGCCACGCGCGAAGAGCGTGCACAGGAGTTTGCAGTGATGCGCGCGGTTGGTGCGCAAGCTCGTTTGCTACGCCAGGTGCAGCGCGCCGAACTGGTGGGTGTCGGTCTATTGGCTGGGTTTTTGGCGTCGATTGTTGCCAACGCGGTAGGGTGGGCCTTGGCCCATTACGTGTTTGAATTTGAATGGACGGTCAGCCTGTGGTTGCCAGTCTGGGGCTCGCTCTGCGGCGCTGCCCTGGCCTTGGCTGCAGGTTGGTGGGGGCTGCGCGATGTGTTGCGCCGCCCGGTGGTGGAAACTTTGCGCAGGGCGGCAGCATGAGTGATTCGGACGACGAGCAAAAGCAGGGCACCAGTGCCTTTGAAATCATAGGTGGCGAGCCGGCCATCCACGCCCTGGTGGAGCGGTTCTACGATCTGATGGACCTCGAGCCGGGCTACGCCGCATTGCGCGCTGCGCATGGGACTGACCTGGCTTCAGCACGCGAGAAACTGAACTGGTTTCTCTGTGGCTGGATGGGTGGCCCTCAGCATTACCAGGAACGCTTTGGCCACCCGCGTCTGCGCATGCGCCACATGCCTTTCAAGATCGGCATTCTGGAGCGTGACCAATGGCTGGCTTGCATGGATCAGGCGATGGGCGAGGTGGCTGTGCACGAAGTCTTGCGCACACGACTTAAGGAGTCGTTTTTTCAAACCGCCGACTGGATGCGCAACGTGTGAGGTGGCGGGCTTGCGAATTCGCAAGCCCCTGATGTGGAGGAGCTAGAAGAATGGTGGTGTGCAGTGGATTTCCGTTGCACACCGACCCGTTCCCAACGCTCATTTACATAACGAGAATCGCCGCCATGAACCAAGCCGACATTTCAAAACTCATTCAAGGCATCTTCGACAACATCTTCAATTCCGTCACCCAGGCCGAACCCGGTGGCAAGCCGATTGCCCAGGCATCCACCACGGTGTTGTCCCTCATGAAGCCGGGCTTGGCGATCAATTCTGCAGACTTTCGCAATCCGTGGACACCCGGAAATAGCACGGGCAGCCAGGACGCCGCCGTCAATACCGCGCAGTTGGTTGACGTGGCCCCGAATATGTCGACTCTCTATACAGACAGTGGCCGCAAGATCAGCGAGGTCTACAAGCAGATTCTCGACGGCGCCCACATTCCGGCGCAGCCGACTAACCCAGCCGTTGAAAAGCAATTGCAGGATGCCGAAAAATACCTTTTCCGTCTGGTCGACATGACAGACCCGGACACCGGTGCGGTCACGCAGAAGAAGATGGAGTCACAGGTTTACCGCGACTACCTGGACAACCAGTCCGCCTACAACAACGCGCGCATTGCCTACATTGGCGCTTATATGGAGGCGCGGAAGACGGCGACTGGAAAAAACACCTGGCCGATGGTGGCGTCGACCCTGCAAATCCCGGTCAAGACTGCATATGACCGTTGGCGCGCGGCGGATGCCAGCAAGGTTGAGCAGAACATCGCCATTAAAACCACCTCAACCCAGAACGCCCTGCAACTCGCCTGGAACCAGGCGCAGGCCTTGTTTGAAGGCTACGGCGTGGTGCTTGACGATACGGGTACGGGGCTGGCGCCGAAAATCCAACGCGTGTCCCTGCTGCCCTCGGATTGGTTTAGCAGCGTTGGCACGGCCAGTGGTTGGACTACGTTCGACTCGGCGGCCAGCAATGTCGCGAGCAGCGCATCATCCGATTTCACTTCTTACGGTGGCTCTGCCGGATACAACTTTGGGTTGTTCAGCATCGGCGGATCAGCCGGGCATGCTGACTCGCACCAGCAATCCAGTTCAGAAACCAATGACCTGCGGGTTAGCTTTGAGTACACCCTGGTCACCATCCGACGTCCCTGGTTGAACGCCAGTTTGTTTGGCACCAAGGGATGGGATGCAGGCAATCTGTACGCCAAGGGACTTATTTCCAACGGCACCAAACGCGGACAGGACGCGGCGGTGATGCCGCTGTTGCCGACCTCGTTTGTAGTCGTACGCAAGGTCAAGATTTCCGCCAAATGGTCCAAGGCAGATTGGAGCCTGATCACTTCCAAGACGGGCGGAGGTGGGGGCTTTGGCATCGGACCGTTTTCGATCTCTGGCAGTTATGCGCATTCGAGTTCAAACACCAGTTTCACTTCGGCCATGGCGAGTGGAACCATCACCGTACCGGGCGTGCAGATCATTGGCTTCATCAATCAGGTCGTGCCCTACTGCCCACCTGCCTGATTGCGCACGCATCAAGAGGATCCCCATGCCGAATGCTACTGACTTCATGAGCGCGGTCTATGTCGAGTTGGCCAAACTGCTCAACATCACGGAGGCAAATCCGACCATCGTCATGCAAATGGCGTGGCCGGGATTTTCGCTGACTGCGCAAGATTTCAAAGCATTGGATCAGCCGGACGGTCCTTACGATCCGCAGGTCGCCAGGGAGACTTTCTCGCACCTGGCGAATATTGCCCCTGGGCTCAGTAAAACCTACTTTCAGAACTCCGGGCTCGAAGTGGATGACCTATACGAAATTCTTGTCACTGGCGCCATCCCCGGCGGGAGCACACTGGACTCCATCGGCAGTAATCCGATTTACAAGCTTTTCAGCGATGCACAGTATGAATTCCTTCAGGCAAGGACTGGCAGATCGGGCGACCTCAACACTTTTTACTATCCCAGTTTGGCCACGCCGACGAATTGGTACGACGAGACAGCGGCTCAGTTTTGGCCAACCCTCTCCATGCAATCTGGCGCTACGAATTCCGCCGCAGTCGCTTCTTCGGTCCTCGGGAGTGGCACTGCGCCGCTTTTCAATCGGGACGTTTGGAAGCTCAGACCGGCAAGCATTGCCAGCGCAGATTTGATCAAGCAAGTGGCGCAGCAAGTCGTCGTCAGGCAACAGCGGAGCCTGCGCGGTAATTTGAACGCGCCAATAAAGGCTGTGATCAAGCCGCTCAGCGCTCAAACCGTTAACGCCGTTCGGGCCACGCCAGTTGCCGCACATGGCTCTGTAAATTCGCCGGCCAATGTGGTGTCCACTAGAACCCCAATGTTCGCTACCCAACTCGCGACTGCGAAACTGCAGTCCCTTTTTAGCCTGAAAACCGTGCCGCAAAGTTGTCAGAGCAAGTACCAACTTGGCGGTCAGATTCAGGGGCTGGACCTGACCCAGAAGAAGCTCAATCTCGGCCGGATCAGTGTGGCCAACCGCTTTCAGCTCAGTAGCCTGATCAACCAAGAACTGCAGACCAAGCCCGCTGGCAGCAGTGATGGCTTTAACATCTCATTTAAATATTGCCGCGTGAACATCGACCGGAGCTGGTTCAAGTTGGCATTGCTGAAAATGAAGAGTTGGTACATGTTTGGCACACTGGCTGGAGAATATTCAAGCGGCTCCAGCTTGAACAACCCAGGCATGTTCCCCTTGCTGCCAACATCGTTCATCGCCATCCGCGATCTCCGGATCACCGCCAATTGGTCGCAGGAAGATCGGCAAAACATCGATCAGGCCACCGCGCTGGGATTCTTCGACATTCGTGATGCCACACTGAACGCGAACACACTGGAAGTGAAGGGCCTGCAAATTCTCGGCTGGATTTCCACGCTGATGCCGCAGTTGCCACCCATGCCGTCGCCGTGAAACTGCGCCAGGCTTAAGTGCGTGACTTGTTGCCCAGTTTGCGGTAAACCGTGGCCCGGCTGATACCTAAAGCCTGCGCCGCCATGGCCACATTGCCGCGGGCTTGTTCTACCGCCTTGTGAATCATGGCGGTTTCCATGTCTTTCAAGCCCACAGGGGCTTTTGTCAAAGCGCTGGCGTCGTAGCGTGTTGGCAGGTTTTCACGCGCGGCCTCGATCACCATGGCGTTCAGGCGCAGCCCGGTCCACAAGGGGATTTCCAGCGTGTTGTGGCTGCGACGTGCCGTATCAAACAACATCGGCAACGGCAAACCAAAAACCTCGGTGGCGTGCACCCGGCCCGCAACCTGCAATCCCGAAACCATTTGTCGTGCCACGGGATTTGCGCCTGTTATCCAGCCATCGGCATCCAGGCACAACATCCCGTCGGCATCACTGCCCAGTGCATTGCCGGGCCAGTTCAAACGCAAAAGTAAGCTGTGCGCTTGCGCAAGCACCAGCGCATTGCCGATCTTGCCCGCCACCTGTGTCACCAGATGGCTTAACTCAGGTCGCTCGATGGCGTCGATACCCGTGAGATCCAGCATGCCTACGCATTCGCCATGCGGGCCGAACACCGGCGCACCGGCACAGCTGTAGACCGCGGTGTTGGCAAAGAAGTGTTCACCGCGATGCAACCAGACCGGTTGCTGCTCGGTTAGTGCCGTGCTGATGGCTGTGGTGCCGACGCGTTGTTCCGACAGATCGGTGCCAATGCGCGTGATCAGTTCGGCGCGGCGGTCACGGCGATCGATGGGCCCATTCACATCCACCACCACGCCGTTCTCATTGGTCAATATGACAAAGTAGCCGGTGTTGACGATGGCGCGCCCCAGGTTTTCCAGCATCGGCTTGGCAGTCT
>CAIQEX010000155.1 GCA_903870955.1 uncultured beta proteobacterium | reverse complement strand
TACTTTGACCCGAGAGCTGATCTAGTTAATCATTCCGCGGAATTCGGGTGTGTCCACCAACTCGCTAGTACTGCGAATCTTGCGGAGTCCCAAACCCCGCACGGTGGCACGATGAGATTCCTTGCAACCAATTGGGCTACGCACCAATTGGATTTTTACGGTTTGTTGTGTAGTCATGATTGAAACTCCGCTTAAACGAAGAGTTCTTCAACAGTCTTGCCACGCTTGGCAGCCACTGCGGCCGGTGTCGTAGACACAGACAGGGCATCCAGAGTCGCACGGACCATGTTGTAGGGATTGGACGAACCATGGCTCTTGGCCACGATGTCGGTAATACCAACCACTTCGAAGACAGCGCGCATGGGGCCGCCTGCAATGATGCCGGTACCCTTGGGAGCCGGCGCCATCATGACGCTGGCAGCGCCGTGGTGACCCATCACCTTGTGGTGAATGGTGCCGTTCTTCAGAGAAACCGTCAGCATGTTGCGACGGGCTTCTTCCATGGCCTTCTGCACAGCAGCTGGCACTTCTTTGGATTTACCCTTGCCCATGCCGATGCGACCATCGCCATCACCCACTACGGTCAGTGCAGCGAAGCCGAGAATACGACCACCCTTCACAACCTTGGTGACGCGATTGATCGCGATCATCTTCTCGCGCAGACCGTCCTCAGGACCCTCGGCCTTACCTTGCATTTTTGCTTGAACTTTAGCCATACTGATTTCCGATCTGCTTAGAACTGCAAGCCAGCCGCGCGTGCGGCATCAGCCAGCGCCTTGACTCGGCCGTGGTACGCAAAACCTGCGCGGTCAAATGCAACTTTTTCGACACCGGCAGCTTTGGCTTTTTCAGCCACGCGCTTACCAATGATCTGTGCGGCTGCGACGTTACCGCCCTTGCCAGCTGCACCCAATTCCTTACGCACTTCGGCTTCAGCCGTAGATGCACTTGCGATCACCTTGCCGCCGTCGCCAGAGATGACGGAAGCATAGATGTGCAAGTTGGTACGGTTCACGGTCAAACGGGCAACGCCTTGTGTGGCGATGCGGATACGCGTCTGACGGGCCCGGCGAAGACGCTGCTCTTTTTTGGTCAACATGGTGCAGCTCCTTATTTCTTCTTGGTTTCTTTGATCGTGATCTTTTCGTCCGAATAACGGATACCTTTGCCCTTGTAGGGCTCGGGAGGACGAACAGCACGGATCTCAGCAGCAATTTGGCCAACGCGCTGACGGTCAGCGCCTTTGATCAGAATTTCTGTAGGGGTTGGGGTTGCAACCGAAATGCCAGCTGGCATATCGATATTCACCGGGTGGGAGTAACCCACAACCAGGTTCAACTTGGTACCTGCAGCGGAGGCTTTGTAACCCACGCCAAGCAGATTGAGTTTCTTTTCGAAACCCTTGGTCACACCGACCACCATGTTGTTTACCAGCTGACGCATGGTGCCACTCATGGCATCTGCTTCACGCGATTCATTGGCAGGAGCAAAGCTGAGCTTGCCTGCGTCGTTGGTCATGGTCACCAGCGTGTTGAGTGTCAGTTGCAGACTGCCGCCAGTGCCTTTGACACTGACTTGACCTGCATTGAAAGACACATCCACACCTGCTGGGATTGCGACTGGAAGTTTGCCTACACGGGACATATTAATTACTCCTATGTGGCATTAAGCGACGTAGCACAACACTTCGCCACCGACACCGGTAGCGCGCGCTTTGCGATCAGTCATGACGCCCTGGGGCGTTGTCACGATGGCCACACCGAGTCCGTTCTGGACTTGGGGGATGGCATCGCTGCCACGGTAGACGCGCAGGCCAGGACGGCTCACACGTTCGATACGTTCGATCACGGGGCGACCGGCGTAATATTTCAGTGCAATAACGAGTTCAGACTTGCCGCCTTCGGTGGCAACTTTGAAACCGTCGATATAGCCTTCTTCTTGCAACACCTTGGCAATAGCAACCTTCACTTTGGATGAAGGGATGGAGACCGTAGTCTTAGCCACCATTTGCGCATTGCG
>CAIQEX010000154.1 GCA_903870955.1 uncultured beta proteobacterium | reverse complement strand
GTTCGGGCCAGCGCGCGCTGCGGCTCTTCCAGGTCTTGAATTCACCTTCGCTCAGGACCTTGGCGGCAAATCGGTCGCCGTGGCGTGCAAGGCTCTCGCGGATGCGGCGAACATCACAGATGTCCGTGCCAATGCCGTAAATCATGCGTGCAAACAGCCCAAATAGGCCCGAATAGTTTCGCCGTAGCCCAGCTCCAGGGCGTCAGCAATCAATGCATGGCCAATGGAGACTTCGCTGACACCGGGCACCTGCCGCACAAAGGCCGCCAGGTTGTCGCGGTTCAGGTCATGCCCGGCATTCACACCGAGCCCTGCGTCCAATGCGGCCTGTGCCGCTTCAGCAAAGCGCTTTAGTTGGGAAGCCTGCTCCGGTGTGCCCCACGCCGCAGCATAGGGCTCTGTGTAGAGTTCAACACGGTCGGCGCCCACATCTTTCGCTGCTTGCATGGCAGACGGTTCGGCATCCATGAACAAGCTCACGCGCAACCGCAGCGCATGTGCCTGCGCAATCAGGGGACGCAGCCGTTCAGCATCTGCAGGAAAACTCCAGCCATGGTCACTGGTGAACTGGCCTTCGCCATCTGGCACGAAGGTGACCTGATGCACCGGCAAATCGCGTGCGCGCAGATCGGCGACGCAATCCATCAGGTTGTGAAAAGGGTTGCCCTCGACATTGAATTCACGCTCCGGCCAGTCCTTGAGCAGAACGCCCAAGTCCACCACATCCTGCGCCCGTATGTGGCGCGCATCGGGGCGAGGATGCACCGTGATACCCGCGGCGCCAGCTTGCAGGCACAACGTGGCCGCGCGCGTAACACTGGGAATGCCAAGGTAGCGCGTGTTGCGCACCAACGCAACCTTGTTGAGGTTGACGGATAAATGGGTTGTGCCGAATTTCATAGTGCTTGTATGTCCATCATCATTTGACGGGTACGCAATGTCTTGACCCCGCAATGGTAGTGCAGCAACTGCCGTAGCTGGGGTTTGAGCTCCAACATCATGTCGGCGCAGGCGCGCAATGTTTCGGTGAATGGCGCGTCGATCTGAACGGCAGCTTGAAGGCGTGTCCATTGCGCCCCGCTCAAGGCACCACGCTCTTCGGGATGCGCTTGGCGCAGGCCACCTTCGGGCACCAGGGTATAGCGGGTATCGTCTGCCAGCCCACCCAGCGTCATTGTCTGTTGATCAAGCTGCGGCAGAAAGCCGGTTTCACGCAACAGCAGCAACTCCCAGGTGCGCAATGCGGCCTGCAAGACTTCGCCATGTTCACTGGCAATGATCTGCACTACGCGGGCATAAATATCGAACAGATGCGGGTGCGGGTCGTCACGCGCCAGCAAGGTCAGCAGGAGTTCATTGAGGTAGTAGCCTGACAACAGGGCATCGCCCGTGGGCATGACATGTCCGCCTTGCCACTCCGCACTTTTCAGGGACCGGATCTCTGCGTCGCCGCCAAATGCGATGTGCAGTGGCTGCATCGGCAACAAGATAGGTCTGAAGCTGGAACTCGGTCGTTTAACGCCTTTGGCCACCAACGCAATACGACCATGGTTGCGGGTAAACACTTCCAGAATCAGGCTCGACTCGCTCCAGTCGTAGCGATGCAGCACATAGGCTGGTTCGTCGGAAAATCTGCGGGTAGCCACTACTCAGAAATTTGGTTTGCCACCGGGCCACCCCAAGGCAAGACGCGCGCCCTCCGGGAGCAGCGCAGTACGCGAATCGAAAAGCGTGGAGGCCTCACTCATACCCAAAACTGCGCACCCGCGCGGCGTCGTCGGCCCAGCCGGAACGCACCTTCACCCACAGCTCGAGGAACACCTTGGCGTCGGCCAATTTTTCCAGTTCAACACGGGTTTCCATGCCAATGCGCTTGATGCGCTCGCCCTTGTCGCCAATGACCATGGCTTTGTGACCGTCCCGCTCGACCACGATGGTCGCCGCGATGCGCAGCAGACGTTTCTGCCCTTTGCGTGCCGGTGGCTCCTCTTCAAACTTGTCGATGACCACCGTCGAGGTGTAGGGCAACTCGTCGCCGGTCAAGCGAAACAGTTTTTCACGCACCAATTCGCTGGCCAGAAACTTCTCACTGCGATCGGTCAATTCATCTTCGCCGTACCACCAGGCCTGTTCCGGCAAAAAGCGTTCGCAAACGACCAAAAGACGTTCCACATCTTTGGCATTTTTGGCCGACATGGGTACGAACTCGGCAAAGGCGTGCTTTTGTTGCATCTCCTGCAACCAGGGCGCGATGTCGCCACGGCGGTGCACGTTGTCCAGCTTGTTAGCGATCAGGATGGTGGGAATGTCTTTGCCCAGAAGCGCCAGTACACGCGCGTCAGCCGGAGTGAAACTACCGGCTTCAACCACCAAAAGAATCAGGTCCACATCCGACACGGCACCTTGCACGGTCTTGTTCAGCGACTTGTTCAAGGCGTTACCGTGAATCGTCTGAAAGCCCGGCGTATCCACAAACACAAATTGCGTCGCGCCCTGGGTATGCATGCCGGTGATACGGTGGCGCGTGGTCTGCGCCTTGCGCGAGGTGATACTGATCTTCTGCCCCACCAGCGCATTCAGCAAAGTGGATTTGCCGACATTGGGTTTGCCCACAATGGCGACCAAGCCACAGCGCTGCCCTTCAGCAGGCGCGCCCGGTTCGGCCAGGCGCGGCGTGCTCTTGAGCAAACCCTGCAACATGGCGTCCAGGTCCGGCTGGCTATCGCCACTAGGCTCGCCTTGTCGCACCACGGCCTTTTTCTCGGGTTTGGCGACGGCAACTGACGCTTTCACCGCAGCTGGAGTTACGGCCGGTTTTTTCTGCGGCTTGGCAGCTTGTTTCTCGGCTTTGGTTGCAGTCTTGAATACCGCTTGGGGAGGAGTTTTTTTAGGCGCAGTCGTCATGTTGGGTGTTTGGTTTTAAGGGTTTGCAACATGGCTGTGGCTGCAGCCTGCTCTCCGGCACGGCGGGAACCACCAATGCCACGTTCAGTCAAGCGGAGTTCAGGAATTTCGCACTCCACGTCAAAGGTCTGTTTGTGTGCGGCACCCAGCGTGGCAACCACTTTGTATACCGGCACCTTCATCTTCCGCCCCTGCAACCATTCTTGCAAGGCAGTTTTGGCATCCTTACCAATGGCGTCCATCTGCGGGTTGATGGCAACGTCGTCAAAGAGCCGGTGCACCAATTCCTGCGCCTTGGAAAAGCCTGCGTCAAGGTACACCGCACCGATGAGCGCCTCCAGCGCATCCGCCAGGATGGACGGACGCTTTTGCCCGCCGGAACGAACCTCACCTTCACCCAAACGCAAAAGTTCCGGCAGTCCCAATCCGACTGCTATCTGATGCAAGGTTTCCTGCTTGACCAGGTTCGCGCGTACGCGTGACAAATCACCCTCGGGCAAGGTATCCAAACGCGCATACAGCAAGCCTGAGATCGCCAATCCAAGCACCGAATCGCCTAGAAATTCCAGGCGCTCATAGTGATCGATCGAAAAACTACGGTGGGTCAGCGCGCGTTTTAGCAGGGATGGGTCAGCGAATTCATGTTGCAAGCGTCGTTGCAACTCCTGGAAACTATCAGCCACCTTATTTGGATCGACCTTCGTACTTCAAAGTCAGAAAGGCGGGGCCCACCAAATGGATTTCGCGTTCATAACTAAATCCCACCACCACTTTGTCGCCCTGCTTGCTGATGTCGAGATCCT
>CAIQEX010000153.1 GCA_903870955.1 uncultured beta proteobacterium | reverse complement strand
TCGGCCGCCGGGCCGAGACCCGGCTTGCCACGCAAACAAAAACACCTCTTATAGAGAAGCAAAAAAATGCTACGAATAAATTGTCCCTATTGCGGAGTCAGAGACCACGAAGAGTTCTCCTACTTCGGCGACGCCACCAAACCCTACCCCGGCCTGGAAAAAGAAAACCATGCTGGCTGGGTCAACGCCGTCTACACCCGCAACAACCCCAAGGGCGAACACTACGAGTTCTGGCAACACACGCTGGCCTGCCGTCGCTGGCTGGTGGTCAAGCGCAACGTGATGACGCATGACATCCTCGAAGTCATGCCCGCACGCGAAAGACCTCTGAACGCAACCCAACCCGCGCCCTACAACGGCCCGGCAAAAGGCAATGGAGTGCAGGCATGAGCGCCAACAACACGGGCGAATTTCGCACCCCTGGCGGCGGCCGCATCGACCGCAGCAAGACCGTTGAAATCAATTTCGATGGCAAGCCGCTGACGGGCTTTGCCGGCGACACGGTGGCCGCAACGCTGTTGGCCCATGGCAAACACCTGGTGGCGCGCAGCTTCAAATACCACCGGCCACGCGGCATCATGTCGGCGGGCGTGGAAGAGACCAACGCCCTGCTGACACTCGGGCAAGGTGCTGCCACAGAGCCGAATATTGCGGCCACGGTGATCGAGTCGCACAACGGGCTCATCGCCCGCACGCAAAACGCCTGGCCTTCGGTGGAGTTCGACCTGATGGCGGTGAACAGCAAACTCACCAGCATCTTTGTCGCCGGTTTCTATTACAAAACCTTCATGCCCTCGCTCAAGGGCTGGATGTTTTTTGAACACTTCATTCGCAAAGCCGCCGGTCTGGGTAAAGCCTCGCAATTGCCCGACCCGGACCGTTACGACTGGCACCACGGCTTTCCCGATGTGCTGGTGATTGGCTCAGGCCCCGCCGGTTTAAGCGCAGCCCTGGGTGCTGCGCGGGCCGGTCTGGACGTGACGCTGGTCGAGCAGGACTTTGAATACGGTGGCTCGTTGCTGAACCACGCTGTCGACAGCCCGGAAGCCATCTGGCTCAAGAGCACGCTGGCCGAGTTGCAAGGCCTGTCCAACGTCACGTTGATGAACCGCGCCAGCGCCTTTGGTTTGTTTGACGGCAACACCGTGGGCGTGATGGAGTGGAGCGCACCCGGCGTGGCCGATGCCGCACGCGGCGTACCGCGCCAACGCCAGCACATCCTGCGTGCCAAGAGCATCGTCATGGCCTGTGGCGCACTCGAGCGTCCGCTGCTGTTTGCCGGCAATGACAGGCCCGGAGTGATGCTGAGCAATGCGGTCGGCAGCTATGTCAACCGTTACGGCGTGGTGGCGGGCAAGCAGGCGGTGTTCTGCACCAACAACGATGCCGCCTACGCCGATGCGATTGCGTTGGCCAAAGCTGGCTCGGTGGTGAAACTGGCCGATCTGCGCAAGCAGACCAACAACGCGCTGGTCGAATCCGCCAAAGCGGCTGGCGTCGAAGTGCTGATGGCCACGGCCGTCGTGCAGGCGCAGGGTGCGGCCCGCGTCAACCAATGCGGCCTGGCTTCGTTCGACTTCGCGACCGGCACCGTGGGCAGCACTGTCAGCCAACACAACGCCGACCTGGTCGCCATGTCGGGCGGCTGGACCCCATCGGTGCACCTGACATCGCACCGGGGCATTCGCCCGGTCTACAAACCGGAACTCAGCAGCTTTGTGCCCGGCA
Organism: uncultured beta proteobacterium; assembly: GCA_903870955.1. Classification (GTDB taxonomy): domain Bacteria; phylum Pseudomonadota; class Gammaproteobacteria; order Burkholderiales; family Burkholderiaceae_C; genus Allorhodoferax. Next base: position 2,547 of record CAIQEX010000153.1, on the reverse strand, counting down.
CCTTTGACCGTGCGCACTTTGGTGCTGGCAGCATGGTCGGCACGCAGACCATGACGGCCGCCATTCAGAGTGGCTGGGAGGCGGCGCGCCAGGCAGCACAGGTGTGCGGCAAGGCCTTTGGTGGCGACGCGCCGCGTGCACCTGACTCCCGCGATGCCTACATGGCCTTCACCGGCGTCGGCCCCATCGCCACGGCGAATCCCGTTGACAAGAGCTTCGTCGATTTTCAGAACGATGTCGCCACCAGCGATGTGGAATTGGCGCACCGCGAAGGCTACCAGTCGGTGGAGCACCTGAAGCGCTACACCACGCAAGGCATGGGTACCGACCAGGGCAAGACCTCCAACCTGAACGCTTTAAGCATCATGGCGAACAAGCGCGGCATGGCGGTGGCCGATGTCGGCACCACCACCTTCCGTCCGCCCTACACACCGGCCACCATCGGCACCCTGGCCGGACGCAGCGTGCGCGGCCATCTGGCACCGGTGCGCCGCACCGCCATGCACGGCTGGCACATCGACAACGGTGGCCAGATGATGGAAGCCGGTTACTGGATGCGCCCACTTTGGTACAACACGCACGGCGCCAATCTGTCGGAGGCCTACAAGGCCGAGATGGACATCGTGCGTGAACAAGTTGGCATGGCGGATGTGTCCACGCTCGGCAAGATCGACGTGCAGGGGCCCGACGCGGCGGAGTTTTTAAACCGCGTTTACGTCAACGGTTTTGCCAAGCTCGGCATTGGCAAAGCGCGCTACGGTTTCATGCTGCGCGAGGACGGCATCGTCATGGACGACGGCACCACCAGCCGCATCAGCGAGACCGAGTTCTTCATGACCACCACCACCGCGCAAGCCGCGCGGGTGATGAGCCATCTGGAATTTTTGCTGCAGGTGGTGTGGCCGGAGTTGCGGGTCACCGTGGCTTCCATTTCGGACCAATGGGCCGCCATGAGTGTGGCCGGCCCCAAGGTACGTGACGTGATGCGCACGGCATTCCCGGGCATCAACTTTGACAACCAAGCCTTCCCCTTCATGGGTGTGGTGGACGCGACGCTGGAAGGCGCCCTGGCCGGTGTCAAAGTGCGCATCATCCGCCTGACCTTCTCGGGTGAAATGGCCTACGAGGTCTATACCCCGACGCACCATGGCCGCGTCATCTGGGAGCATTTGCTGGCGAGTGGCAAACCCTGGAATCTGCGCACCTATGGACTGGAAGCGCTGGGTTCACTGCGCATTGAAAAGGGCCATGTGGTGGGCTCTGAAATGGACGGCCGCACCACCCTCGACGATGTCGGTGCCGGCAAGATGGCCAGCCAGCTCAAACCCTTCTGGGGCGATGCGCTGCGCCACAGCGAAAACCTGCAACGCAAAGACCGTCCGACACTGGTCGGACTGGAAGCCGTGGACGCCAACGAGCCGCCGAATAACGGCGCCATCCTGTTCTTTGCCGATGACGAAATCAAGGGCCATGGCCGTGGCCATGTCACCAGCACCACGTACAGCAAACAGGTTGGCAAGGCGATTGCTTTGGGGCTGCTCCAGGGCGGCACCAGCCGCGTCGGCCAGATCATCGTGGCCGCCTCGCCCGTGCATGGCCGACAATACAAACTCAAGGTAGTAGAGCCCTGCTTCCTGGACCCCGAAGGGAACCGTTACCGTGGTTAATTCAGCAGCTTACGCGACTGTGTTCAGTCCCAACGCACCCGTGCGCTCGCCATTCGAAGGACATGCCAGCGGCAACCGGCCCAACGCCGCAGGCCAGATCGGCGTGCAGATCACCGCCAGCATGCTGCCCAGTGTCACGCTCATCAGCACCTGGATCAGCGGCCTGTCCGGTTTGTTGGACGCGCTATCCACCGTTTTTGGTGACATCGTGCCGCAACGCATCGGCAAAACCACCCGTACCGAATTCGGCCTGCTGGCGCGCAGTGGTCCGGAAGAGTTCTTGCTGATTGGGGATGACCCCACCGACCGCGCCGCGATGTTGCGAACCTTGATTGGTGCAGAAATCGGGTCTGTCACCGACCTCAGCCATGCACGCTGCCGCATCCATATTGAAGGCGCTAAATGCCGCACGGTGCTGAACAAATTGTTTGCACTGGATCTGCGCGAGGCGGCTTTTGCCATTGGTGATGTCGCCATGTCCGGGACACACCACGTACCCAGCACGCTGCATCGACTGGGCGCAGACAGCTTCGATCTGTATGTGTTCAGCACCTACGCCTACGACCAGCTAGCCACCGTGCTGGATGCAGCGCAGGAGTATGGCGTGGCGCTGCAACCGGGTTGATGCTCGGTTGAAGCCGGGTTGATGTCGGTTTGACGTCGGATTGAAGCCGGCTGTTTCTTACAAGTCCTATGGGTTTGAATCGGCCGCCTGGTCCGTCACGCCAGGTGGGTGGGCGGTTTGACTCTTCGCAGCTTCCGCCTGCTTGAGGGCTTCCCTTTTGCGGCGTTCCTTTTTCACATCCTGGATTTGCCACAGGCCAAATACCAGCACCAGCACAAATATCCCCATTTCAATCCACATGCCCATGCGGCACCT
>CAIQEX010000152.1 GCA_903870955.1 uncultured beta proteobacterium | reverse complement strand
GTGCTTCGCTCAGGTCGATTACTGCGTCTTTGCGTGGTCGTGCCATGTTGATTTCAATCCCGTGTAGCCACTGTGTAGCCACTTTTGCCCTATTAAGGCGAATATCAATCAACGCCTACACTGTGATTACATCCATGCCGGTTGCGTTAAGCTGTTGATTTATAAGGATTCTACTGCGTTAATCAACACTATGAAATACTTAAAAATTGGGACTCATAATCCTTTGGTCGAGTGTTCAAGTCACTCACGGCCTACCATTTACAACCGCTTCAGATATGAAAAGCCCGCTACGGAAACGATAGCGGGCTTTTTTGTTGGTGCCTCCAAATTGGCTTTTACAGACTGTGGTACATCGGTTTGTATCGCCTACATGCTCCCCACATCCTTCAGCCAATCGAGGGTTTCTTGTTCTAGTTGGTCTTCGGTCATCGAGCCCCTTGCGCTGGCTGCACCAATATTTGGTTGAGCGCGATGTTGATGTAGTAGTTGCTGCGGCCACCTTTTTGCTTGTTGACGAAACCACCGTCCACCAAGGCTTCCAGGTATTTGGTCGCTGTCATGCGGGACACCTGCAAATCACGCTGGATGAACTCTATCTTGGTGTACGGGTGTGTAAACAGGTTGTTGATCAGGTCCTGGCTGTAGAACTTGTAGCCGTCGCGAATGCGGTGCTTGTAATCGAAAAGCGCGGCCTTGATAGCATGAACAGTGCTTATGGTCTGCTGTGCAGTGACTTCAACTGCGTCAAGCATGTAAAGCACCCATTCTTCCCAGGTGTCCTGGTCGCGGGTAGTCTGAAGCAGGCGGTAGTAATCCGCCTTGGTTCGCACGATGTGATTGCTCAAATGCAGCACCGGAATCTCCAGCAACTCCTCCTTAACCAAATAGAGCACGTTCATAATGCGGCCGGTGCGGCCATTGCCATCGTAGAACGGGTGGATGCTCTCGAACTGGTGGTGGATGAGCGCCATTTTGATCAGCGGGTCCACGTCAAACAGGTCATCCTGATTGATGAAGCGCTCCAAGTCTGTCATCAGCGCCACGATCTCGGAGGGGATTTGCGGCGGGGTCTACAGGGTATTAAAGAAATCTTTAACACCACGTCGCCGCATGAAAGAACACTTGCACAGCGGCCAAGCCCGCATCAAACCCAAGCAACAAGTTGTTCCGCTTCTGCAAGTCGCAGTTGGCCGGTGATCAGCCGGGGGAGCAAGGTGTCGCGGAGGGTGGAAAGCGTTTGAACTGTCCCGGCTCCAGTGAGAGCCCACGCACCAGTGTCGGAATTTGTTCAGCGGCATCCGAATGGGCTTAGTTATAGGGATGGCGTTCAGAAGTAATGACAGGCAATGTGACGTTTTGTAGCGAAAGTATTACCCAAGGTTTGTTCAGCATTGCGCAATGACACCGATAAGAAGCTTTGAATTTAAATTTCCCCCAAACCTCAACACCATAGCGTTTCAATTTTTGCGTTACGTCAAAGAATACCCAATTTCACCCAAATGGGGGATGTGCACTCAAGTTGTGCAAGCCTATTGTCCAACCCTAAATCTTCATGACTTTGGCTCGTTTTCAATAGGTAAATACCAAGTCGAGGGGGCGAGGGAATAAGCAGGGTTTTCATGGGCAAACACACCATATCAACGCTAGAAGACTCAGACGGCGATGGGCGCTATCGGCCATTGATTGAGTGGTCACCTTTGGCTATGGTGGTGCATTACGGGGGTGAAATTATCTATGCCAACCCGGCTGCACTCAGCTTGGTTGGCGCAACCACAGCACAGCAAGTGATTGGTACAAAGGTTCTGGGCTGGGTGCTTCCAGAATTTCATGACGTGGTGGTTGCGCGCACGAAGTCGGTATTGCAAAACGGGGGAATCACCCCGCCCATGGAGCAAAAATTCTTTAGGGTTGACGGCAGCCAGATTGACATCGAGACGCAAAGCACCCGCGTTTTGTTTGACGGCAAGGTTGCAGTATCTGTGGCACTCACCGACATTACCGAGCGCAAGCACGCGCTGGATGTCGCGAAGCAGTACCAAGCAGTGATTCAGGCATCCATGGACGGTTTTTGGATTACCGACGGTGAGGGTTGCGTCATCGAAGCCAATGATGCCATTTGCAAAATGCATGGCTACACACGGGATGAATTGATTGGTATGCACATTCCCGAACTGGAAGCGGATGAGACGCCGGAGTTGGCGGCGGCACATATGCGCACCATGATGCAGAGTGGGCATGTGCGCTTTGAAGCGCGCCACAGACGCAAGGACCAATCGGTCTTTTACGTGGACGTCAGCGTACTTTTTGTGCCGGCCCTGGGGAATCGTTTTTACGCGTTTGTCAGGGATATTACGGCGCTGAAGTTAAATCAGGAGCGCCTTCAGGTGGCAGCCAATGTGTTTGAAAATGCGCGCGAGGGCATCGTCGTCACCGATGAAAGTGGCCGCATCATAGAAGTCAATCAGGCTTTTTCACGCATTACTGGCTACACCCGCAGTGAAGTTTTGGGGCGCAATCCGAGTTTACTCAAATCCGGGCGCCATACCGAGGACTTTTACGCTGCGATGTGGAACGCCTTGACGGTTCAAGGGCACTGGAGCGGTGAAATATGGAACCGGCGTAAATCCGGTGAGGTCTATCCAGAGTTAATAACGATTAGCGCAGTGCTCGATACCCATGGCCATGTCAAGCAATACGTGGGGTTGTTCTCGGATATCACCAAGGCAAAAGAACATGAGAGTCGGCTGGATCAAATTGCGCACTTTGACCCTCTGACCAATTTGCCTAACCGCTTGTTGCTGGCAGACCGACTGCAACAAGCGATGATGCATGCACAGCGCCGGGCGCGAAAAGTCGCCATTCTCTACGTCGATCTAGACGGCTTCAAAGCGATCAACGATGCCCACGGGCACGATGTCGGCGACTACCTGTTAATCCATGTCGCCGACCGCATGAAACATGCGCTACGGGATGGGGACACACTTTCGCGCATCGGCGGGGATGAGTTTGTTGCCGTACTGAATGATTTGGACGGAACAGCCGACAGCATTAACTTGCTGACCCGACTGCTTGTCGCCGCGTCAGAGCCGCTAGCGCACGATACGCACCAGGTGCACGTCACTGCGAGTGTTGGCGCCACCTTCTATCCGCAGACCGAAGACATCGATGCCGAGCAATTGCTTCGCCAAGCAGACCATGCGATGTACCAGGCCAAAATTGCAGGAAAGAACCGGTATCACCTGTTTGATGATGACAAGGATCAGAGTTCGCGCGGTCTTCATGAAAGTCTGGACCGGCTGCGCAGGGCCTTGTATGGCAAAGAGCTTCTTTTGCATTACCAGCCCAAGGTCAACATGCGTACCGGCGCGATTGAAGGGGTTGAGGCGTTGATTCGCTGGCGGCATCCGGACCGCGGATTGCTGCCACCCGCTGCATTTTTGCCGATCCTGGAAAATCAACCCCTTGCCGTCGACCTGGGTGATTGGGTGATCCGTAGTTGCCTGGATCAGATGGCGCAGTGGCAGAAAACCGGACTGCGTCTTGCCGTAAGTGCGAACGTGAGCGCATTGCAACTGCAACAGCCGGATTTCGTCGAAAAGCTGAAAAATGAGCTGTTCAAACATACAGAACTGGTACGCCATCAACTCAGCTTGGAGGTGCTGGAAACCAGTGCATTGGAGGACTTGGTACAGGTTGCCAAGGTCATCCGTGAGTGCAAGAAACTGGGGGTGGACTTTTCACTTGACGATTTCGGCACGGGCTACTCCTCGTTAACGTACCTCAGGCGTCTGCCAGTGACACAACTGAAGATAGACCAAAGCTTCGTACGTGACATGCTCGAGGATGCAGACGATCTCGCCATTCTTAAGGGGGTGATCGGTCTTGCACGGGCTTTTAATCGGGAGGTCATCGCGGAGGGTGTTGAAACCCTGGCGCATGGCCAGGCACTTTTGGCGCTGGGGTGCGAATTGGCGCAAGGCTACGGTATAGCGCGCCCAATGCCTGGCAGCGATATTCCGGGTTGGGCCAGGGCATGGACTCAGAATGCCGATTGGGCTGAGGTGCAAAAAAGGTGACCCCCTATTTTTGGCTTGCGTGGGGGGGCAATGAAGTCTCTGGATATCGGTTTTCTAGGGTCTTCTGTTGCCTATATTGCCTTGCAGGTGCTACAGTCGTTTCAAGGAAACGATAAATTCGTTTGAAGGGATTTCCATTGGCAAATTGGGAACGTAGGGAGGCTGATACCTTGGCGGAAGCCATTGGAAAGCATCTCAGAAGAAACCCGGACATGGCAGTCGAAAATCAGCTGCTTGTTTTGGTGCAAAAAGCCGTCGATGAAGCGTCCACTACGGTGTCTACGACGCCGGGGGAGCTTACGCACTTTCGTTCTATGGTCTGTATGGCCTGTCGGGCAGGTAAGCTCTATAACTGTGATGTGCCACAAGGCTGGTCTGAAAACTGTGCTTTTGTTTACTCAAACACCACGGAATACGGACAACTCTGAAGAATATGCTGAGTGCAAGCGGTTAGTTCAGCTGCCAAGCAAGTCGCCTCTCCTGGTTTCGCAAAGTCGGAGGCACTCCACCAAATTTGCATCCAGTCGAGGAATATGACTCGAAGTCCAATGATTCAAGAACAGGGTTAGCTCCATGCGATCCAGAGAATCATGGGACAGTCGGCCCCTGAGAATTTCAAGCCGCTCGACGAGGAGCGCATGTGACAGGGTGTGTTCCTCGTGATCGACCATATACATCTGCGCCATCAGAGCCTCTTCGTAAGCAAAATGCTGCTTTACGTAATCGAGTAACTTCGCCAAAGTGCGCTCGAGTTGGTCTTTGTCATGGGCCTGCAAGAACGCGTTGGAAAGTTCAAAGACGGTCTTGTGCTGAAGATCGATCGCTTCGTCTCCCGTACTGAATTTTTCTTCCCATTGGTATTCCAAGCAATACTCCCCAAGCGACACCATTGCGGCCAAAACGGCGCTGTTACTCGTTTCAGTAGTTTAGGCGCGAAATGATATGCAAAATGCAGCAATATCATGTGTTGATGACGTGGGTCAGTTCTGTAAAATGCTTTGCAATATCCATTGCCGGTAATTTTGGTACAGGGGGTGAAGCGCCATGGGACTACGAAGCAGTATCAGGGCCTTGTTAGGCCGTGACCTGGTTGAATGCCCAGACAATGTTTTTCATGCCATTCGCGCTGAAATGTTGTGCGCCTTGGAGGAACATTGCGGTGACGCGCAATTCGACACCCAGATGGACATCACATTTGCCAGCGATTTGTCGCAACTGTGGTACCTGCGGCCCAATTTGATGACGGCAATTGCCTCTTGCCGCGATGATGTTTCGGCACAGGCAGCACTGCACAAAATCACAGCATTGTTTCGCGGCTATTACGCGGCCGCAAACGCCTCCAAATTTGGGACACTCTGAGCATTCAGGAAGTGCAGACTCTAAAACAAGGGCATCATTCCTGACGTTTTGCAGTCATACATAGCCTGGTCTGCAACATGCAACATGCTATCCATGGTTGAGCCATCTGTTGGATAAACCGCGAAACCTAAACTTCCGCCCAGACTGACTTCAGAACCGGAATCCAAGGTCACCTTTTCCGACAGCATATCGATCAGTTTTTGACCGATCTGCGCCAATTCACGTCGATCCTCAATGGCTTCGATCACCAATACGAATTCATCGCCGCCCAAACGGGAAACCGTATCTGACGCACGTACCGTTTCCAGCAGGCGCTTGCCCATCTCCACTAGTACTGCATCACCCGCAGCGTGCCCGTGGGTGTCATTGATGGATTTGAAGTTGTTAAGGTCAATCATCACCGCAGCAAAGGGTTTGCGGCTTCTTTTGGAGCGTTCAATGGCCAAATTGAAACGGTCTGCAAGTAGTGCGCGGTTGGGAAGACCGGTCAGGTAGTCGTAATAGGCCTGTTCTTTCAAGCTGGTTTCGGCAGCCTGCATGTCGGCGATCGACTGGCGCAATTGAATTTCTGTTTTGCGCGCACGGGCAAGCTTGGTTCGTAAAACCAAGATGGTCGCTCCCAAAGCAAACACTACGGCTAAAAGTGCAATTATTAACAAGGCATTCGTTGCTGTTTCTTTGTATTTTGCTGGCAATTGCCCTGTTGCGCCAGATTTTTCCACCCATTGCAATGAGTTAAATGACCACGAATGACCCTGGTTTAGGTTTGATGAGGAGGCTTACCATCGCCAAACCTGCCATAGCCGCACCGCCATAAAAAGTGAACGCGGGGCCAAACTGATCCCACAACCAACCAGCCTGCGCACTGGCAACTAAAAGGGCCAAACCACTCAAGAGGTTAAAAAAGCCGAATGCAGTGCCTCGCAGATCGGCTGGCGCCGTGTTCGCCACCATCGTGCTGAGTAAGCCCTGGGTCATACCCATGTGGATTCCCCACAACACGATGCCGATCACCAGGGACATCCAGCCGTTGTTTCCAGCCAACACAAGATCGGACGCTACCAAAACCAGTAGCCCAAAAAACAGCAGTGCATTGTGGTTGACGCGGTCCGACAATTTCCCGAAAGGGTAGGCGCACACGGAATAGACAAAATTCATCATCACCATGATCATCGGCACCCATGCCATGGCCACACCACTTTGTTGGGCTTTTAGCACCAAAAAGGCTTCGCTGAAGCGAGCCAGCGTGAAAAGGGCCCCCACGGCAACAGTCCACCAATACGGACCTCCCAGACGGCGTAAATTGTTTTTGGAAATCGGGTTGGTGCGTTTGGCTCCGGACAAATTGTTCGACTCTTTGAGGCCAAAGAACAACAAGGCTACCGCCATCAGACCTGGTACGGTTGCAACCCAGAAGATAGCGCGGACATCATTGGCCCAGACCAGCATCAAACCAACGCCTAGCAAGGGCCCGATAAAGGCGCCTACAGTGTCCAGGGCCTGGCGTAGTCCAAATGCCGCGCCGCGCAGGGCGACTGGCGTAATGTCTGCAACAAGTGCGTCACGTGGTGCGCCCCGGATACCTTTGCCTACGCGGTCCAGCAAGCGAGCAGTCACCGCCAAACCAAGACTGTTCGACAACGCGAAAAGGGGTTTGCTGAATGCACCCAGCGCGTAGCCAAACAATGCCAGACTCTTGCGTTTGCCCAGATAGTCGCTCAGAACGCCGGAGAACACCTTGACGATAAGGGCCGTTGATTCAGCCAAGCCTTCTATCAGGCCTACGACAAATGCAGAAGTGCCCAGAACCGTCACCAGATACATGGGTAGCAAGCTATGGATCATTTCTGAAGAAATATCCATCAGCAAACTGACAAAACCCAAGACCCATACGCCCCGCGGAATTTGACTGAGCACGCTGGGTTTCAAGTCAGACATTTTTGCATTGGCCGTCAGGCTTTGTTACCGGATGCACCAGCTTATCAGCATCGCGCGAGGAGCTGCAGAATCTCTGATATAATTTGAGGCTTAGCGGCTGTAGCTCAGTTGGATAGAGTACTTGGCTACGAACCAAGGGGTCGTGGGTTCAATTCCTGCCAGCCGCACCAAACGATACCCCTCAAACAGTGATGTTTGAGGGGTTTTTCGTTTGCGCTTTAGCTTTCATTGAGTCTGAAGATGGCAACCGTCTGCACCAGTTCTTGTGCCAACGTGTTGAGGCTGCTGGCTGCAGCGGCCATTTCTTCCACCAGAGCGGCATTTTGCTGCGTGGCTTCGTCCATCTGCGAAATAGCCTGGCCTACCTGAGACACGCCATTGGCCTGTTCATTGCTGGCCGTGGTAATGGATGCCATAAGGCCGGCCACTTGCTGGATCGATCGCACTACTTCATTCATCGTGGCGCCGGCGCGATCAACCAGGGCCGTCCCCTGTTCAACTTTGCTCAGACTGGTCTCGATAAGTCCCTTGATTTCTTTTGCTGCTGCCGCACTACGGCCCGCGAGTGAGCGCACTTCAGTCGCCACGACTGCAAAACCGCGGCCCTGTTCTCCTGCACGCGCGGCTTCCACCGCGGCATTGAGGGCCAGGATATTGGTCTGAAACGCAATACCGTCGATGACACTGATGATTGCCGAAATCTGGTGCGATGAATCGTTGATGCCACGCATGGTGGAGACCACCTGCCCCACCACTTCGCCACCCCGTTCGGCCACTTGCGTTGCCGTCAATGCAAGCTGGTTGGCCTCGCTTGCAGACTGGGCGTTTTGCCGCACCGTGGCACCCAGTTGTTCCATCGAGGACGCGGTTTGTTCCAGGGCGGCGGCTTGCTGCTCTGTACGAGCCGACAGGTCGTTGTTCCCTTCGGCAATTTCCTGGCTTGCGATGGCGACCCCCTCAGAGCCTCTGCGCACGCGCGACACAATGCCCGACAGACTGCTTTGCATCAGGCCAAGTTGGGCCATCATGCTGTCCTTGTCACCGTTACGAACATGGATGGGTGTACACAAATTCCCGCTGGCAACACTTTGCGCGAGGTGGGTAGCCTCTGACGGTTCTGCACCCAACGCGCGGAGTTGTCGGCGCACGATGGCGCCGATGACGAAGAACAATCCGATTTGCAGAACAACCTGACCCAGCCATAACCAGTTGTTGATGCTGCGGATTTCATCTTTGTCAGATTGGATGTTTGATGTGATGCTAATCACGCCCAGGACTGCGTTCTCGTCCACGCCATGACATTCCAGGCACTTGGAGCCCCTGAATTCCTTCTTGGCGATATACGGGATGACAGATCGCAATGTGGCTTTGTCGTCGTCAATCTTGTACTTTGCTTTGCCACTCGCAAGAACTTCGCGGTCCAGGTCATCCACCGGTTTTTGATTGGGTAGGCCCGCGCCAAATTCATCAATCACGCCCTTGCCGCGTACAACGCGCAACTCCTTGAGTTCATCCGATTCCCCCATTTTTTGGATAAACATATCGCGAATTTTTGGGTCGTCATAGACGTCCTTGCCACCCACTTTGGCCGACATCAAGGTGTTGAGTGCATTGATAACGCCATCCGCCACCATGGACGCACGATCTTCCGCGGCATGAATGGCACGTCGCTCAATTTGGTCGGAAACCCAAAATTGAGCCGCCAGCAAGAAGAGCAACATGAAGCCTTGAATAAGGATTTGTAGCTTTTGTTGCAAACCCAGGCTGGACCATTTATTTTTCATAATGTCACCACAACTCAATATTGGGTCCATCCATGTAAATCAGTCTCGCCGCAACAGGCAGATTCTTGGCCGTATTGGCGGTACCGAAGTGCACGCCGGAACTATGCCAACATGCTAGACGATTCAAGCTGTTTGGGTTACAAAATATGAAACGCTTGGTTGATGTGCGTCAAATCGGAGCTGCGACTGAGGTAATCAATCCTTGGTCGCCGAGGGCTTCAGTTCCTGGCTGGTTCTGACTTCGCCCGGGTGTTGAAGTCGGCACTTGTTGAGCACCTCGGTGACGATCTTTTGCGAGGCTTGTTTGCCGCTGTGATCCACTTCAAATTTCCAGTCCTTGAGACTAATAGAGAGCGAGACCAGCGCATCGCGCAATAGAACCAGTTCCCTGGAAAGTTGTGCGGCCAATTCTTGGCGGGACGGGCGGGCATCCGGTACGTTGGAAGGGGTCATTTTTAGCTCCTTAGCTATGGTTTGTTGTTATTACTTACGACTCCACTGGTGCAGCGAAGTGTGTTGAATATGGTCTCTCCATAGGAAACTTGTCTGATGCAATGTTCAACCTTGAACACTTTGGCAAACGACCCATAATCGCTGTTGACCCTTTTTTCGGTGCTGCGATGTCGAACAGATCCTTTGCATTTTTTTTGTGTTTATTCTTTGTCGGTGCCTGCAGTGCCTCTTTGTGCGAGACCGGTCGAAAGCAGTCGCCCATTGATATCCGGGACAGCAAAAAGCAAAAGATGCCCGAATTGATTTTTGACTACCATGCCGAGTCGTTGAAACTGGCCAACGATGGCCATACCGTGCGCGTGCGTTTCAAGGATGCTGGGCAACTCTCGATTGGGCAACAACACTACGCGCTGCAACAGTTTCACTTTCACACGCCTGGAGGAGACCGTATTGCCGGAGAGGAGTTCCCCATGGCCGCGCACATCCTGCACAAGAGCACGAGTGGTCAGTTGCTGGCTGTCGTTGTGCTCTTCCGGTTGGGTGCGGAAAATCCTTTGCTTGCTCGGGTTTTCAACCGCATTCCGGAGCGCCGGGATGGCGATCATGTCTTCGCATCCGAACCGATTAGCGCATGGGACTTGGTGCCCAAAAATCATGGCCACTTCCGCTATAGCGGCTCACTCACTGCCAGCCCTTGTACTGAAGGCGTTGAATGGATTGTGTTGAAGCAACCATTGGAACTTTCCGTCGCGCAGTTGGAACTTTATAAGCGTAAATTTGCCGACAATATTCGCGGACCGCGTGCGCTGAATCAACGTGTGGTGCTTGAAAGTCAATAAGAATTTGTGAGTCGGCCCTGGACTGGTTGTAGTTCAGGTATTCAATGATTCACATCTTTTTCCATGCAAAGTTTTTTGTTCGCTAGCCGCGCCCTATTGGTCGCCATGTTGATTCCTGCAGGTCTTTCTGCGCAGACCGTCGCCAAGAAAATAGCCGATCCAAACCAGGGAATTGCAGTTTCGGTAACCTCGGAAATGACCGGTGCCGGTGTCGTTTCCAGTGGCGAAGTTTTGCCCCCAATTCCCCCGGTCACGGGCAATCGCAGTAAGCCTGTGGCCTCCTGGGGCAAGCCCTTGCCCTATCCCATCCTGATTGCTGACCGGCGCAACAACCGACTCATCGAAATTGCGCCCAACAAGAAAGTGATCTGGGAGTTTGCGTCTCCCAGCCTGAAGATGTACCGGGGCAACGAAGATGTGAATTTTTCGATGGACGGCAAACAACTGGCCGTCAGTGAAGAGGATAACTTTGACGTCCACATCGTGGACTTTGAAGCCAAACAGATTACCTGGACGTATGGCACACCAGACAATCGGGGCAAGGGCGCGAATTTGCTCAATTACCCGGATGACGCGCATTTGCTGGCCGATGGGCAGTTCCTCACTGCGGACATCCGCAATTGTCGCGTGCTCATCATTGATCCCAAGACCAATCAGATAACCACCCAATGGGGCACCCCTGGCAAGTGCACGCACAAACCGCCGTCTGAGTTGGCTCACCCAAACGGCGCCACACCGATGGAAAACGGGGACATTCTGCTGACAGAAATCAAGGACTCTCAACTCACCCGCATCACGCGCGAGGGAAGGGTGGTCTGGAGCATGAAGGTGCCGGCGGTGCATTACCCGTCTGACGCGTTTCCCACGGTGGACGGCAAGCAAGTCATCGTGGCTGATTTCTGGAAACCCGGAAAAGTAGTGATCGTCGACCCCCAAACCAAAAAAGTAACCTGGGAATATTTCTTCAAAGACGGCGAGCAGATGCTGGACCACTCATCCATTGCCCGCGAGTTGCCGGATACCGGCGACATCCTGATCGTCGATGATCTGCATGACCGCGTGATCGTGGTTGATCGCAAAACCAAGCAGATCATCTGGCAGTATGGCCAGGTTGGCAAAAAGGGTTACACCGCAGGCCTCTTGAATTACCCGGACGGTGTGGATATTGATGTGTTTCGAGACTGGCGCGCCATCAAATAGCAGCTTTATCCCGGTTGCGCCCGTTTCGAGCGCGCAGTGGTTTCCGTATGCGGGTGCAATCTTTGCGACAATCGGCTGAAGGT
>CAIQEX010000151.1 GCA_903870955.1 uncultured beta proteobacterium | reverse complement strand
CTGGCGATTCTGGGTTTCTATGGCCCGGGCGATTTTTTGCGCAGTGCGCTGACCGACCAGGAAACCCGCTGGATTGACGATTGCGAAAAGGTCGACCCCGCCGATTTGATGGAGCGTCACCGCCACAACCTGCCCGAGTGGTTGGTTCAGCCGCTGAAAGACCAACTCGGCGACGGCTTCTGGCCACTGGTGGAGAGCCTGAACAAGGGCGCAGGTCTGGACCTGCGCGTCAACGACTTCAAGGCCAAGCGTGCCGACATCCAGAAGGAACTGGCCAAAGCGGGCATCAAGGCCGTGCCAACGCCGTATTCGCCTTGGGGGCTGCGTATTTCAGGCCGTCCGGCACTGAACAAGATGGAAGCCTTCACCCGTGGCGACTTTGAGGTGCAGGATGAAGGCTCGCAACTGCTGGCCATGCTGGTGGATGCCAAACGCAGCGAGATGGTGGTGGACTTTTGCGCCGGTGCCGGTGGCAAGACGCTGGCCTTGGGTGCCGCCATGCGCAGCACCGGTCGCTTGTATGCCTTTGATACCTCGGCACACCGGCTCGACTCTTTCAAGCCGCGTCAGGCGCGCAGTGGGCTCTCGAATGTGCACCCCGCTGCCATTGCCCACGAACGTGACGAACGCGTCAAGCGCCTGTCCGGCAAGATCGACCGCGTGTTGGTCGATGCGCCGTGTAGCGGACTGGGTACGCTGCGGCGCAACCCGGATCTGAAATGGCGCCAGACCATGCAGACGGTGGAAGAAATGGCGGTTAAGCAGACGGCCATTCTGCAAAGCGCGTCGCGCTTGCTGAAATCGGGTGGTCGTTTGGTGTACGCCACCTGCAGCGTGTTGCCGCAGGAAAATGAAGCCATCGCCGAAGCCTTTAGCGCCGCCAATCCCGAGTTCGTAGCGCTACCGGTTGGCGAAGTCTTGACGGGCCTGAAAGTGACGGATGCAGCGAGCCTGTGCAGTGGCGGGGAAGATGGGCAACTCTACTTGCGCCTGTGGCCGCACAAGCACCAGACCGATGGCTTCTTTGCGGCGGTCTGGCAAAAGAAGTAGGGCAGGGAAAACGTGGCTTGCCGGGGCAAGTCCACGGCCTAAAATGGCGCAGCTGCATGTTGGTAGCGGCAGGTGCCCAAAGCACATTACTTTTATATAAATGGGTGAATGCATGTTCTTACCTGACAGTGCTGTTCTGAATGCGGCAATCGAGTGGCTGGCGCACGGTGCGCTGGCTCTCAAGTGGTGGCAAATTGTGTTGACAGCCTTGGGCCTGACGCACGTCACCATGATCAGCGTGACGGTTTTCCTGCACCGACACCAGGCGCACCGGGCACTGGATCTGCATCCGATCGCTTCCCACTTCTTTCGTTTCTGGCTTTGGCTAACCACAGGTCAGGTCACCAAAGAGTGGGCCTCGATCCATCGCAAGCACCATGCCAAGTGCGAGCAACCCGAAGACCCGCACAGCCCTTATGTCTATGGCATCAAGAAGGTGCTGCTGCAGGGAGCCGAGTTGTACCGGGCCGAGTCCAAGAACCTGGAAACCATGGCGCGCTACGGGCACGGCACCCCCAATGACTGGGTGGAGCGCAATTTGTACACCCGTTTTTCCTGGCATGGCGTGGGCTTGATGATGATCGTGGACCTGAGCCTTTTTGGCGCGGCAGGTTTGGCGGTTTGGGCCTTGCAGATGGCTTGGACCCCCATCATGGCGGCCGGCATCATCAACGGTGCAGGGCACTACTGGGGCTATCGCAATTTCGAGGCACCCGATGCCAGTACCAATATCAGTCCTTGGGGCATCATCATTGCCGGTGAAGAGTTGCATAACAACCACCACACCTATCCCACTTCAGCCAAGTTGTCGGTCAAGCCGTACGAGTTCGATATTGGCTGGATGTATATCCGTTTGATGCAGATGGCCGGTTTGGCCAAGGTCAAGAAGACGCCCCCCAAGGCGGCCTACGGCGCCATTCGCCCTGTGGCGGATGAGAAGACGCTGGAAGCGCTGATTGCCAACCGCTATGAAATCATGGCCAGCTACGCCAAGGGCGTGCACGAGGCGGCCCGCAGTGAGTTCGAAGCCATGAAGGCCCGCAGCGCCGACGCGGCGGTTTTCAAGGCCGCCAAGCGTTGGTTGCATCGGGATCAGGAAAAAGTTCCAGCCTCGGTGATCCCGGATCTGGCCAAAGCCATGGCTGCATCGCCCGTGTTGGAAAAAATGGTGACCATGCGTGAAGAGTTGCGCCAGATGTGGCTGAACACCCATGTGTCGCGCGATCAATTGGCACTCGATTTACAAGCCTGGTGCCACCGCGCTGAGGCCAGCGGCATTGCGACTCTGTGTGAGTTCTCGATGCGGTTGCGGGCTGCGCGGGTTTGACTAAGACATCGCTATCGGGCGGACGATAGGGTATCGGCGCAGGCCTCATGGTGGGGTACCACAAATCGGCCAACGCCGACACCCCATCCCCCGCCAATGGTTGACTGGCGGCGCCAGTAGTGATTTTTTTCAGACACAAAAAAAGCCCGCACGAAGCGGGCTTTTTGATGAACAAAGCGAAGGGTTACTTCAGCTTCATTTCCTTGTAGTCAACGTGCTTGCGAGCGACGGGATCAAATTTCTTGATCAGCATCTTCTCGGGCATGGTTTTCTTGTTCTTGCTGGTGGTGTAGAAGTGACCGGTGCCAGCTGTAGATTCAAGCTTGATTTTTTCGCGTCCGCCTTTGGTTGCCATGGTGCTACTCCTTAAGCTTGGCCACGTGCGCGCAAATCTGCGAGCACAACATCGATACCGTTTTTGTCGATCAAACGCAGACCCGCGTTCGAAATCCGCAGACGGATCCAACGGTTTTCTGATTCGACCCAGAAACGGCGGTATTGCAGGTTCGGCAGGAACCGGCGTTTGGTTTTGTTATTGGCGTGGGAAACATTGTTTCCTACCATCGGGCCTTTACCCGTTACTTCGCATACGCGTGCCATGAGGACACTCCGATATAAACGGCTATTACTGGCGACCCGGCAGTTGCTCATCGCAAGTTTCTTAAAACTGCGTGAAAACTGCCCGGTCTCGCTCTAGCCTCACCTCGCCAAGAAAAAGGGTGGCGGTAACCCTGATGCTGTTTCCAGCAAAGCCACGGATTATAACCAATTATTCCTGCTCGAGGAAACGCTGGGCATCCAGGGCTGCCATGCAGCCGGTGCCAGCGCTGGTAATGGCCTGGCGGTAGACGTGGTCGGCGACATCGCCCGCAGCAAACACACCGGGCACGCTGGTCATGGTGGCAAAGCCATTCAGCCCGCCCTTGGTCACCAGATAGCCGCCGTTCATTTCCAACTGGCCATTGAATATCTCGGAATTTGGCGCATGGCCGATGGCGATAAAGCAACCCTTGAGGGTCAGGTCTTGGGTGGAACCGTCAACCGTGCTTTTCAGGCGGATGCCTGTGACACCCGAGGCGTCACCCAGCACTTCGTCCAGCGTTTGGAATGTTTTCAGTTCGACCTTGCCAGCGGCAACCTTGTCCATCAGTTTGTCAATCAGAATGGCCTCGGCCTTGAACTTGTCGCGGCGGTGTACCAGGTAGACCTTCTTGGCGATGTTGGACAGGTATAGCGCTTCTTCAACAGCCGTGTTGCCGCCGCCAACCACGCAACACACTTCTTCCCGGTAGAAGAAACCGTCGCAGGTGGCACAGCCGGAAACCCCACGTCCCATGAATGCCGTTTCCGAGGGCAGGCCAAGGTACTTGGCAGAGGCGCCCGTGGCCAGAATCAGGCTGTCACAGGTGTAGGTGTCGGTGTCGCCCTTGAGGGTGAAAGGGCGTTTGCTCAGGTCCACCGCGTTGATGTGGTCAAACACGATCTCGGTCTTGAAACGCTCGGCATGTTCCAGAAAACGTTGCATGAGTTCAGGGCCTTGCACGCCGTTGACATCCGCTGGCCAGTTGTCGACTTCGGTGGTGGTCATGAGTTGGCCGCCCTGTGCAATGCCGGTCACCAGCATGGGGCTGAGGTTGGCGCGGGCAGCGTAAATGGCGGCGGTATAGCCGGCAGGGCCTGAGCCCAAAATCAGGACCTTGGCGTGTTTGGATGAGGACATGGAAAGCTTTCACAGAAGAATGACGGCGGGTTGGACAAGCAATCGGTGAGACGTAAGCCTGTCGCCCAAGGCTGCCATTGTAAATTGGAGCGGTTTGGCGGACTGCAAGCCGGGTTATACAAACTTTTGGCTTGGGTTAAGCTTGCAGGCACTGGCTTTTTCAAATGACTTATTCGCTCCACACGCTTCAATCTTCCGCACCGCGCCCGGCCGCGGCTCCCACGGGTTTTGCCCGTTTTGCCAACGAAATCGCCTTGGTGGCAGGTTTTGTACTTATCGCTATCTGGTTGATCGCCTTGTTGAGCTATTCGCCGCAGGACGCGGCCTGGTCTACCTCGGGGAGTGGTGCGGGACTGTTTAACCGTGCCGGTCGATTGGGCGCCTGGGTGGCGGACATGAGTTACTTTTTGTTGGGCTTTTCAGTCTGGTGGTGCTTGGCCGTCGCCTTGCGCCAATGGTTGGCTTTGTTGGCCCAGCGCTTGCGCGGCGAGGAGTTTGTGCCTGAAGTTCCTGCTGTACCGGGTGCACGCGCACCACTGCTCTCACAGCGATGGACTTTTTGGCTCGGTTTGGCACTGTTGCTGTACAGCAGTGCGACGCTGGAATGGACCCGGATGTATCGCTTTGAGGCCTTTTTGCCGGGT
>CAIQEX010000150.1 GCA_903870955.1 uncultured beta proteobacterium | reverse complement strand
TCCCTAGTTCCCTTATCGGATAGATTTTGCTGCAAGTTGAGGGATTTGTCCCCCGAATCGGTCTACTGGACCAATAAATGTAGTGAGACGCCTGTCAAACAGCAGATGGCATAAAGGCCCGGATTCTTGGCGCAATCTGATCGCGGAGTTCACGCTCCGCCATGCGCAAGTCGTACTCAACCTGAAGATTCAGCCAAAAACGCGGTTCCATTTTGAAGAACAACCCAAGGCGCAATGCAGTTTCAGCAGATATGGCACGCTTACCGTTAACGATTTCACTAATACGGCTCGTTGAAACATCAAGATCAGCAGAAAGTTGCCGAGTTGTGATCCCCATGGGCACCATGAAGTCCTCTTTCAACACCTCGCCCGGATGAATTTCATCAAGCAACTTTGTCATATTTGGCCCCCTCTTAGTGGTAATCAACAATTTCAACCTGGTGCGCACCATCCACACGCCAAACGAAACAGATTCGCCATTGGTCATTGATTCGGATGCTGTGCTGCCCCAGCCTATCGCGCGATAAAGCCTCCAAGTGGTTCCCTCGTGGCACTTTCATTTTCACGAATACCCATCCGGGTTCCCGCTCTGCCAGCGCCAGGAGTCAGTGCACATGGCGTCGAGGTCGAGCTTTGCTTGCCAGCCCAGCAAGGCTAGAGCACGCGCGGTGCTGGCGTAGCACTGCGCCACATCGCCTTCGCGTCGGGGGGCGAATTGCACCGGCACCTTGCGGGCGCTGGCTTTCTCAAAGGCGTGCACCACGTCCAGCACGCTATAGCCCTGCCCGGTGCCCAAATTGACGGTGAAGCTCTCGCCTTTGGCGGCCAGAGTTTGCAGGGCCGCGACGTGCCCGGCGGCCAGGTCCTGCACATGGATGTAGTCGCGCACGCCGGTGCCATCGGGCGTGGCGTAGTCGTTGCCAAACACATTCAACACCGGGCGCTTGCCCACCGCCACCTGGGCCACAAAGGGCATCAGGTTGTTGGGGATGCCTAGCGGGTCTTCGCCTATCAGGCCACTGGGGTGCGCGCCCACCGGGTTGAAGTAGCGCAGCACCGCCACCTTCCAGGCCGGGTTGGACTTTTGCAGCGCGCTCAGCATGTCTTCAATCACCAGTTTTGTGTGGCCGTAAGGGTTGGTGTGGCTGCGCGGAAAATCTTCGGTAATAGGCACTGAAGCCGGGTCACCATACACCGTGGCGCTGCTGGAAAACACCAGCGTACGGCAATCGGTTGCATCCATCGCTTGCAAAAGGCGCGTCATCCCCACCAGATTGTTGTCAAAGTATTTGAGGGGCTGCGCCACGCTTTCGCCCACGGCCTTGAACGCGGCAAAGTGAATCACTGCCTCAATGGCATGGCGCTGAATCAGGGCCTGCACCCATGGCAGGTCCGCGACATTGCCCTGCTCGCACAGCACAGGCTGGCCGCTGATGCGCCCCAAGCGCTCCAAAACCTTGGGGCTGCTATTGGAAAAATCGTCGAGGATCACCGGGATGTGCCCTGCTTCGATCAATGCCAGATACGTGTGGCTGCCGATGTAGCCGGCACCGCCGGTCAGGAGTATTTTCATCAAAATGCGTGAAAACCCGGCCTTCAGGACGGGGAGGTTGAGCGCGGGATGCCTTGCATTCGCTTCTCTTGGCCAAACCTACTCACGTCCTTGTTTTGGCCGGGTTGAAAGAAATAGCCGTATCCATCGTTTCGTTGCGCGATTCGGCAATGCTTGTAGCTGATACCTTGGACGGCGCCCGACAATGTTTGAATGTTGAAGTTTCCTGTTGCGCGCACAGCCACTCGGCCAACATGAATTCCTGCGTTTACGCCTTTGGGAACGTTGGCGCGAACCATGTCACCTGTTCCAAAACCATGTACGCGTTTGGAGCGCAATAGATAGCCACGCGGAAAACCGTATTGATTCAGGCGCGTGCGCTGATAACTCCCGCGACCGGTGGCTTTCAGCGTTACAGAACACTTTTTCCAACATTCAAT
>CAIQEX010000149.1 GCA_903870955.1 uncultured beta proteobacterium | reverse complement strand
GTACCAGTCCTATCAATCCCAGTATCAAGACTTCCATCATGTTCTCCCGTTGTAAACAAGGCCCTCTGCAGGCCTGACCTATCGTAGGAAGACCCCGTGTTCTGCACATCCGTATTCGTACAGGACGAACCTGTGTGTAATTACGTATACGACGTGTTGCTTGTGCGAACTTCCGCCTTTGAAAACATACGCCCCCATGAACGCAACGGAACCCACCGGCGGCAATTGAAAAACAAAGGCACACTGGAGCAACGGTCTTCCTGATGACTCAAAACCTTTTCTTGAACGGCGGCGTAATCATTGGTAGGCAGGGCTAAGCTAGCCAGCCAATAATCTTTGTTTCCTAAATTTTGAGAAAGACCCGTCCATGAAATTCCGCGTCCTGGTTGTTGGTGGCACCGGCCAAGTGGGTTCGGCCTTGGTGCGGGCCTTGCTGGCCTGTAGCGATTGCCTGGAAGTGGTGATGGTGAACCGCAGGGTGGTGACTCTGGACGATCACACCGGTTTGCGCCAGGTGGTTCTGGATGTCGGTGCCGCCACCTTTGAAAGTGACATTCAGAGTCTTGCCGCCTCCTGCCGCGCGCAAGGGGATCCTGTGTTTGCCGCTTCGTGCATCGGCATTGGCAGTGGCAGCCAGAAATGGAGCGAAGAGGAAATCAGGAAGCTGGAGATTGGCTTGGTCGGCTCCTTTGCACGCGGCTGCTTTGCGGCCGGCATTGAACGTTTCGGTCTGCTCTCCGCTGCCGGCAGCAGTGCCAAGAGCCGGATTCGTTATGCGCGCATCATGGGGCAAAAGGAGGACACGGTACGCGACGTTGGATTCCAGTACCTGGCCATTTTTCGCCCCGGCATCATTGCCGGCAATGTACACACGCCGGCAGTGCTGGCCGCACTGGGACGCCTCATTCCTGGCCCCATCGGCACGATAGATCAGGATGTAATTGGCCGGGCTTTTGTCGCTGAATTTCTGCACGGCAGCAGTGGCACAACCATTCTGGACAACGCAGCCATGAAAGCCCGTTCGCGCGGGTTGTGAGTTGATCGGCGGCCTCTACTTTTATTGCACGCAGCGGAAGTCCAATTTGACGGTTCGTCAGTCCACTTTCTTACGCGTTTGTGGGACTTTGAAACCAGACTATGTATTCAATGCAAGGTGATGTCCGCGCCGACCAGGCGCGGGCTGATACCCAGGAAATGAACTTTCTGGCCAAGCATGATGATGCTGCCTGGTTGTCGATTGTTGCCAGTGTCACTGTACTCAAAAGTGTAGGTGCGTTTGAGTACGAGGCGTCCGTCTTCGTCTCGTGCTGGTTTGATAGTTGCGAGGGCGACAGTGTCGTCGAGGAATTGCACCTCACTCACATGACATTCTCTGCGGGCGCGCTCCACCGCGATCTCGTGGATACGGCTACTCTCGAACCATAGCCAGAAAAGACCTCCCAAAATGACTAAGCTGATGATTTCAAACCACGACATGATAAAGATGGGTGAAACTGCTGCATTAATGACTATAGGTTAAAGAGCCCGGCACCAATAGGTAGGCGAAATTTGGGTAGATTGGCATTGCAATTTTCCTCGCTGAGATAGTCCATCGTTGCGCGCCCAGAAAACAAAGACTTGCGAACCGTGCGAATTTTTGCCCTATCTGGCCGATCAACTTTGATGAAGAGTAGCACTTGCCCAAAGAAGCTGCCCGATGGCGCCATTTTCCACGGATGCATTGTCTCCCTTACGATGCAATCATCGTTTGCCGCATGTTCTAAAACTTCCAAGATGCAGGTGTCGAGCGAATCGTGGACCCGCATGGCCGCGATTCCGGTCGTTCACGGCCAAGAGGAAATCTGTGTTGTTTTCTCCAAAGCTGTCATAGCCGATGAGGTTATGTACTTGCGTAGCAGTCTTCGATCTTACGACGCCGTATTTACCAGAAGTTATTATTTGGCAAATCTCGCTATCCCTGAGAAACATACTGCGCGTCTACTTCACTAGCATTGGTCTACGCCATCCTATCCTGATATGT
>CAIQEX010000148.1 GCA_903870955.1 uncultured beta proteobacterium | reverse complement strand
GGGCTACGCAGCGGGTGAACTGACACAGGGGTACCAGGAGTTTGCCAGCCTGTTGCATCCGGATGACCTCGAACAACAGCAACGCGCGGTCAAAAATTACCTCTCTGGCCTCACAAGCACCTATTCAGCGGATGTTCGCTTGCGCTGCAAGGACGGTAGCTGGCGCTGGGTGATCTCGCGCGGCATTGTCGTGCAGCGCGATGCACAAGGAAATCCCGTGCGCTTGATTGGCACGCACACCGATATTCAGGATCGCAAAATTGCACAGGACGAATTGCGCAATAGTGAGCGGCTGTTGCGCGATACCTTGGGCAGCATCAGTCAGGGCATCTTTGTGCTGGATGCCCAGCAGCACATCATTTCGTTCAACGACCGAGCCTGTGAACTGCTAAACCTCACCCCCGAATTTCTCAACACCCGGCCTACCCTGCCGGATTTACACCGTTTTCAATTCGAACGCGGTGATTTTGGCGCGGACCTTGGCCGGGTAGAAGAGCACGCAAGGGACTATTTCCGCAGCCACGGCCTTGACAAAGCTCCACCCCATTACCTGCGGGTGACACCCGACGGGCGCACCCTGGAGATCAAATCCCAGTCGCTGCCCGAGGGCGGCATGGTGCGCACGTTTACCGATGTGACCGACTACGTAAAAGTGCAAAGTGACCGCGCCCACTTGGACCAACTCCTGCTTTCCATGCAGTCCCTTGCGCAAGTGGGGGGGTGGGAAGTGGACTTGGCGTCCAACCGGGTGTTTTGGACCGAGGGGGTGTACCGGATTTTCGAGACCTCACCCGAAGAATATTCACCCGGTACGCCCATGGAGACAGCCGAGCGCTTTTTCACGCCGGAATCCATGGTTCTCATCCGAGAGTCGTATTTCGATAACAAAAAACAAAGTCCGACGCACGACCTGGAAATGGAAGCCATCACTGCCAAGGGGCGGCGCATCTGGGTTCATTCGGTTGGCACCTCCAACTGGCAAAACGGTGTGCTGTTGTCCAGAACTTCGGTGGTGCAAAACATCACCGAAAGTAAATTGACGAAAAATGCGCTGCAGGAATCGGAAAACCGCTGGAAACTTGCGCTGGAGAGCACCGGTGACGGTGTCTGGGACTGGCATGTGCCCAGCGGCGTGGAGTTTTACTCTAAGCGCCTGATCGAGATGTACGGATTTGAAGAAAGTGAAATTGCCAGCAAATCCATAGAACTGGACCAGCGCACCCATCCGGACGACCGCGCAGGAATGGAACTGGCGCGTGAAGCCCATTTCCGCGGACTGGCTCCAACCTATTTCAACGAGCACCGCATCCTCTGCAAGGATGGCAGTTGGAAATGGGTGTTGAGTCGCGGCATGTTGATCAGTCGTGATGCAGATGGTCGACCGCTGCGCATGATCGGTACCCACACAGACATTACCGAGCGCAAAAATGCCGAAGCGCTGATCCGTCAACAGGCCTATTTTGATACGCTGACCGGCCTGCCCAATCGGCGCATGTTGCGTGAACGCCTGGAGCAGGAAATCAGGCGTTCCCGCCGCGACGGACAGCAGTTGGCGATTCTCTTTATCGACCTGGATCATTTCAAGGAAGTGAATGACACGCTCGGCCATGACAGCGGCGACCAGTTGCTGGTCGAGGCGGCTCGACGCATCAAACAATGTGTGCGCGAGTCTGACACCGTGGCGCGCATGGGGGGTGACGAGTTCACGGTGATTCTGGCCGACATCTCCAACACCGACCACCTCGAGCCCCTGCTGGAGAAGCTCCTGCGCTCCATGGATGCGCTGTTCCAGATTGGCGGTGAACAGGTGTTTGTATCGGCCAGCATTGGCATCACGCTCTATCCCCTGGACGGCACGGAGATTGAAGACCTGTTCAAAAACGCGGACCAGGCCCTGTACGTGGCAAAAGGCGAGGGTCGCAATCGCTTCAGCTTCTTCACGCCCGCATTGCAGGAAGCCGCACAGACCCGGGTTCGACTGGCCAACGACTTGCGCGCTGCCCTCAACGACAACCAGTTCAG
>CAIQEX010000147.1 GCA_903870955.1 uncultured beta proteobacterium | reverse complement strand
GCAGCAGGTACTGGTCAATTTGGGTGGCAACGCCATCAAGTTCACTGAGCAAGGGCAGGTGGTTTTGCGTGTTCGCAATGTGCCCTCGACGGACGTTGCACTGCCTGATACGGCCTGGATTGAGTTTGCAATAGAGGACTCAGGGATCGGTATCGAAGCGGACAAGCAGGCGCACATCTTTACCGGGTTTTCGCAGGCAGAGGCGTCAACCACGCGGCGCTTTGGCGGTTCGGGTCTCGGTTTGGCCATCTGCAAAAGGTTGGTTGAATTGATGGGTGGTCAATTGACCTTGAGGAGCCAACCTGGCGTAGGCAGCCACTTCATTTTCAGGCTCCCGTTTACGTTGACGCCGGCACAGGCGCCGTCACAGGCACGGGCTGACGTTTCTGTTTCTCTAACCCATTCAGGACCCCAAAGGGTCTTGATTGTGGATGACAACCCGATTGCCCGGGACGTCCTTTCCAAGATGACTCGCTCCTGGTCATGGCCCACGGAAACAGTGCCGGGTGGGGAGCGGGCGCTCGAGTTGATTCGTGCACATTTGGCAATCGAAGCATTCCCGTTTGACGTAATTTATCTGGATTGGCAAATGCCAGACATGGACGGTTGGGAAACTGCCAGGGAAATCCGGACGCTTTGCGCAAACAAGCACCATCCGCGCATCGTGATGTTGACCGCCAATGGACGCGATACGCTATTGATGCGCACTGCCGATGAACAGGCTTTGGTGGATGGATTTTTGTTCAAACCTGTGATGGCCCATGCCTTGCGGGACGCGGCCTCCGGTCGCATTCTTCGGGACCTGCGTGAACAGCCTGTAGAAACGGACATCAACCGTCCGCTCGCTGGTATGCGGGTATTGGTGGTGGAAGACAACCTGATCAATCAGCAGGTTGCACAGGAATTACTCAATGGCGAAGGTGCCCTCGTCGCTTTGGCGGCCAATGGGCAACTTGGGGTCGAGGCGGTGGCTGCCGCACAGCCGCCCTTCGATGTGGTTCTTATGGACATTCAAATGCCGGTACTCGATGGATATGGCGCGACAAAAATGATTCGGGAGCAACTCGGATTCATGCAATTGCCCATCATTGCCATGACCGCCAACGCAATGGACAGTGATCGGCAGGCCTGCCTGGCCGCTGGCATGAATGATCATGTCGGTAAGCCCTTTGACACGCGGCAGTTGGTATCACTGTTGCTCCGGGTTACGCGAGGCCAAATTCTCGATGCGGGGGCGCCGATTGAATCGGACACCAAGGAGCAAGAGCTTACGGGCGCTAACCCGGATGTGCGCGATGCGGAGCCCAAGCCGAATCCACTTTCTGGCCCGTACCTGGACGTGGCGATCGCATTGCAGCGTTTGTCAGGCTTGACCTCTCTTTACCTGGATATTGCGCCCGAGTACCTGAAGTCGCTGGACATGGTTGAAAGCGAGTTTCAACAAGCTGCATCGCAAACCCAATGGAGCGCACTGGTCGCGCAAATGCATTCACTCAAGGGAATCTCCGCAACCTTGGGCGCCAAAGCCCTGTCAGAGCATGCCGCGAGCCTTGAAAAACTCTTCAGGAACCCGCCCTCTGAACTGGCTCCTCTGGATCAGTTACCGGAATTGATGGCCATGGTGCATGCAACCCATGCGGCCATGCGAAGTGCATTGCAAGTTTTGGCCACAGATGATGAACCGGAGGCGTCGCCCGAATCTCTGGCTGTTGGCCCAGCGGAACGCGCCAGTGCCTGCGCTTTTCTGTCTGAACTATTTGGCCTCTTGGCCAGCAACAATTTGGCCGTACTCGATCGCTTTGAGGCGCGCGGTCGGGTTTTGGATGCGCTCCCGAAAGACCATTTGGAGGACCTTCAGGCGGCTCTGCAAAGTCTGGACCTGGATCGTGCCCGGCAACTTTGCGAGTCCAGCATGCGTAGCCTGGCGGAAGAATAGCAAGCACCGATCCTTGATGCATGTCAGAACTCAATTCACGCAAACGCGTAAATTGAACTTGAGGGCTAATCCCCCAAGGAGTGCAGTATGCAGTTGGTTCAAGTGGACGTCGCCATCATTGGCGCAGGGGGTGGTGGACTTCGGGCCGCTATTGCGGTGGCCGAGGCCGACCCAAAACTCAAGATTGCGCTGGTTTCCAAGGTGTACCCGATGCGCAGCCACACGGTGGCGGCCGAGGGTGGTGCCGCAGCGGTAACGCAGGCCCATGACAGCCTGGAAGCGCATTTTCACGACACTGTGGCTGGCGGAGACTGGCTTTGCGAACAGGATGTGGTCGAGTCCTTTGTAGCGCAGGCCCATGAGTCACTGGTGCAAATGGAGCATTGGGGCTGTCCCTGGAGTCGAAAGGAAGATGGCCATGTCAATGTGCGCGCCTTTGGCGGCATGAAGATAGAGCGCACCTGGTTTGCCGCGGATAAAACCGGCTTTCACATGTTGCACACCTTGTTTCAGACGTCCATCAAGTACCCCAGCATTCAGCGTTTCGACGAATATTTTTGCATGGACCTGGTGGTGGACGAGGGGGCAGTCCAGGGTGCATTGGTCATCAACATCGCCACGGGCGAATTCACCCTGATCCAGGCCAAGTCCGTCATCATCGCCACGGGCGGGGCTGGGCGGGTGTTCCGCGAGAACACCAACGGTGGCATCGTCACCGGAGACGGCATGGCATTGGCCTACCGCCACGGCGTGCCGTTGCGCGACATGGAGTTTGTGCAGTACCACCCGACCTGCATGCCGGGCACCGGCCTGTTGTTTACGGAGGCCTGCCGAGGCGAAGGTGGTTTCCTGCTTAACAAGGATGGCTACCGCTATCTGCAGGACTACGGCCTGGGTCCGGCCACACCCGAGCCACGCAACAAGGCGATGGAGTTAGGCCCACGCGACAGGCTCAGCCAGGCCTTCTGGCACGAAAAACAAAAGGGTCGTACCGTCAGCAGCCGCCATGGCGAGGTGGTGCATCTGGACCTGCGCCACCTGGGTGAAAAGAAGCTGCGCGAGCGGCTGCCTCAAATCTACGAGCTTGCGGTGGAATATCTGGGTGTTGACCCGGCCAAGGAACCCATTCCGGTGTTGCCTGCGGTGCACTACACGATGGGCGGCATCATCGCCGATGGCAATACCGCGTCGACCTTGCCCGGACTGTTTTCAGTCGGCGAATGTTCCAGTGTCGGCATCCACGGTGCCAACCGGTTGGGCTCCAACTCACTGACGGAACTGATCGTGTTTGGAAAGATCGCCGGAGAGCAGGCGGCGCAGTTTGCCAAGCAAGGCGCCATAGCTGCCACGCCTACGTCGCGCGTGCTGGGGCAGGCGCAGGCAGCCATGCAAAATGCCGAAGCTCTGCGCGGCCGTCAAACCGGTACCGAACGCATTGCCACCATCCGCAAGGAAATGGCGCAATCCATGGAGGACGGCTGCGGCATTTACCGCACGGCAGTCACCATGCAGGCCACCTGCGACAAACTGGCTGAGTTGCGTCAACGCTACAAGAACATCAAGCTCGACGATCACTCACAGGGCTGGAACACCGAGTGGCTACTGGCGATTGAATTGGGCTATCTGCTGGACGTGGCCGAGGCCATGGCGCACTCCGCCTTGAACCGAAAAGAATCCCGTGGTTCGCACCAGCGACTGGACGGCTTTGAGGCGCGAGACGACGTCAACTTCTTGCAGCACTCGTTGGCCTACTACCAGGGCGATGGACCGCCGCGCATTGCTTACGGGCCCGTCAAGATCACCAGTTCGCAGCCCGGCACCCGTGCTTACGGTGCCGCCGGCGAAAAGGCCGACGCCGAGCAACATGCCAAGGAGAGTGCAAATGGCTGAAGCCCCCCGCATGATTGAAATCCAGGTGCTGCGCTACCGCCCCGAGCAGGAAGAAGAGCCGGTCTGGCAGAGCTACCAAGTGCCGTTTACCGAAGACATGTCGGTGCTGCAAGGCCTGCAATACATCAAGGATGAGATAGATGGCAGCGTGAGCTTTCGCTGGTCCTGCCGGATGGCGATTTGCGGCAGTTGCGGCATGATGATTAACCGCAAACCCAGCCTGTCGTGCCAGACATTTTTGCGCGATCTGTATCCCGGCCCGGTGAAGGTAGAGGCACTCGACCATCTGCCGATCGAGCGCGATCTGGTGGTGAGCGTTGCGCCTTTTGTAAAAAAGCTCGAAAGCATCAAGCCCTACATCATCCCCAAAGAAGAGCGCTCGCTCAGCCAGGGCGAGTACCTGCAGACTCCGGCTCAGCTGGAGGCGTTTGAGCAGTACAGCTCCTGCATCAACTGCATGCTGTGCTATGCCGCCTGCCCGCAGTTTGGCTTGAATCCGGACTTCACGGGCCCCGGCGTGCTGGCCCTTTTGCATCGCTACAACGCAGATTCGCGAGATGGTGGACGCGCCGAGCGCATGGAAATTCTCAACGCGGAAGAGGGCGTCTGGAGTTGCACCGCGGTTGGCTATTGCTCGGAGGTATGCCCCAAGGGAGTGGACCCTGCGAACGCGGTAAACCAGAACAAGATCAACAGCGCGGTGGATTACTTTGCGCGCTTCTTCCCCAAGAAAGGAGCCTGAAATGACGTCTGAAACTTCGGTCAAGTCCGCGCGTCGCCCGTACGTGCGGCCCATGCAGGGCTGGTGGAAGCACAACCCCTTCTTCGTGCGCTACATGGTGCGCGAAGTGACTGCGGTGGCGGTCTGGATCTATGCCTTGATTCTCACCGTGGGGGTGTTGCGGCTGGGGCAGGGAGAGGCGGCCTGGAACGGCTGGCTACTGGCGCTGAAGTCACCGCTTTCGCTGGGACTGCATCTGGTGCTGTTGATCAGCATGGTGGTGCACACCCAAAGCTGGTTTGAAATCATGCCCAAGACGATGGCGCCCATTGTGGTCAACGGCGAGCGCCTGAGTGCCGCGCGTATTCAGCGCACTGGCTGGAGTGTGGCGGCAGTGGTATTTGTGCTGGTGATGGTCATTGCAATTTGGAGCCAGGCATGAAAAAACGTTCCAACGCACCGTTCTTCTGGCTGCTGTTTGGTGCCGGCGGCATGTTGTCGGCCTTACTTGGCAGTGCCCTTGTGCTCATCACCGGGCTGGCAACACCATTGGGCCTGGGCCTGAAAGCCGACTTCATGGGTTACCCGCGCATGCTGGCCTTTTCGCAAAACTTCATCGGCAAGGGTTTTGTTTTTGTGGTGATTGCACTGTTTGCCTGGCATGCAGCGCATCGCATATTCCACAGCTTGCACGATGTGGGCATTCCCCATGGCACGCCGTCTAAAGTGGTTTGCTACGGAAGTGCTTTGGTGATGACCTTGATTGCAGCATTCAGCCTGTTGCGCATTGGTTTCTGATTTGACCTGGACCAAGCTCTATGGGGGTGCACGCGCGTGATGACGTGGCTGCAACACCAAAGGCCGCTTTTTCGATAGTACGGTGAATCCATGTCTCCAGAATGGTTGTCTTCCAACAACCATAAATCAGGAGACAGTGTGGCACTTTCGGACATAGAAATCGCGCAGGCATCGACCCTTGTTCCCATCATGCAATTGGCCAAGGATCGCCTGGGCATACCCGCAGAAGCGTTAGATCCCTACGGCCATTACAAGGCCAAAATTGACCTCGTCTGGCTCGACCAACACCCGGGCCCCAAAGGCAAGCTGATTCTGGTAACCGCCATCAGCCCGACCCCTGCAGGTGAAGGCAAAACCACCACCACAGTCGGCTTGGGCGACGCCTTGAACCGCATTGGCAAGCGCACGGTCATTGCCTTGCGGGAACCCTCACTAGGCCCGGTGTTCGGCATGAAGGGTGGGGCGGCTGGCGGAGGTTATGCGCAGGTGGTTCCCATGGAGGACATCAACCTCCACTTTACTGGCGACTTCAGCGCCATCGCCTTGGCGCACAACCTTTTGTCCGCCTTGCTGGACAACCATATTCACCATGGCAATGCGTTGGGCATTGATGTGCGGCGCATCACCTGGAAGCGCGTGATGGACATGAACGACCGAGCCCTGCGCAACATGGTGGTGTCTCTGGGTGGAACGGGCAATGGCTACCCGCGTGAAGATGGCTTTGACATCGTGGTCGCATCCGAAGTGATGGCGATCTTCTGCCTGGCCACTTCGCGCAAGGATTTAAAGCAGCGCCTGGGCAACATCATCGTCGCCTATACCCGCGATCAACAGCCAGTCCGAGCCCGTGACCTGCAGGCCCATGGCGCTATGGCGGCATTGCTGAAAGATGCCATCAAGCCGAATTTGGTGCAAACCCTGGAAAACAATCCGGCCATCATCCACGGCGGACCTTTTGCCAACATCGCCCATGGCTGCAACACCATCACAGCCACCAATGCGGCGTTGAAACTGGGTGAATACGTGGTCACTGAGGCTGGTTTTGGTGCCGACCTTGGGGCCGAGAAGTTCATCGACATCAAGTGCCGCAAATCGGGTCTGCGCCCCGACGCCGTGGTGGTCGTCGCAACCCTGCGAGCGCTGAAGCACCATGGCGGAGTGGCGGCCAAGGATTTGAATACGCCGGATCTGGCAGCGCTCGACGCTGGCATTGCCAATCTCGAGCGCCATGTGGACAACGTGCGCAATCGCTATGGGTTGTCTTGTGTCGTGTCCATCAACCACTTCACCTCAGATACGCCAGAGGAATTGGCCTTGCTAAGCGCGCGCATGGACAAGTTGGGTGTGCCTGTGGTGGTGGCAAGGCATTGGGCGGATGGCTCCAAGGGGGCAGAAGACCTGGCACGCATCGTGGTCCAGCTGGCTGAATCAGGCGCTTCCCGGATGACCTATGTCTATGAGGATAGCGATACCTTGTGGGACAAGATGAAGGCCATTGCGACCAAGGTTTACGGTGCTGCAGATATCTCCGCTGATGCGAGCATTCGGGCAAAAATCGAGAAGCTACAGGCTGACGGCTATGGCCATTACCCGGTGTGTGTGGCCAAGACCCAATATTCGTTTTCCACGGACCCCAAGTTGCGTGCGGCGCCGAGCGGCCATATCGTGGGTATCCGGGAAGTGCGGCTGGCAGCGGGGGCTGAGTTTGTGGTGATGATTTGTGGCGACATCATGACCATGCCGGGCCTGCCCAAGGAACCTGCTTCGTCGCGCATCGATATCGATGACGACGGCAAGATTTCTGGATTATTCTAGGTCGCCGAATCCGGTAACCGGCATCAGGAATGCCGGTTGCTCCAGCGTTTCACAGAACGCGGCCCAAGGTTGGTCGCCTGATGTTTCAATCACCTCTGAAATAGTTGCGCAGGTGCATTGTGATTGTGCATCGACGTCGCCAAGGGCGCGGGAGTTTGCTTCAGGTTCGCTGCATGTCGAACAGGGCAGTTTTCGGGCAATTGCCTTCATGTGCTTGGTCTCCTTGAATCAGGTCGGGTTGACTATTCATTCTTCTTACTTAAAGTGGCAGCGTTTTAGAAACGATGTCCTTGATGTAACGTAAGGTCAAGCCGAAGAAATTCAAAAATTAGTGGTTAAAACTAATTTTATGCAGATTTATAAAATAGTGTTGCACACACGCTAATACATTGCACAAGGAATTTTCAAAAAGGCTCTGTCGGCATGCTTTGCGCAATAGCAACAGGGCTTATATATACCGTGTCGGGTGGAGTGTTGAACACCCCACCCGTTAACCGCATTACTTGATATCTACGCCGTAGAAAGTGTGCTTGGCGAAGGGGCTGAGCTTGTAGTCAACGACTTCCTTGCGCACCGGCGAGATTTGCACTGCGTGCGCAATGGTGAACCAAGGCGCTTGTTCCTTGAAGATCACCTGGGCTTTTTCGTACAGTTTGGTACGTTCGGCCGGGTTGGTGACTTGCTTGGCCTTGAGCACCAGATCGTCAAATGGCTTGTAGCAGAACTTGGCCACGTTAGAGCCATTGCTCTTGGCGGAGGCGCAGCCCAACAGCGTGTTCAGGAAGTTATCCGGATCACCGTTGTCACCGGTCCAACCCAGCATACCCATCTGGTGTTCGCCGTTTTGCATACGCTTGCGGTACTCGCCCCATTCAAAACTCTTGATCTCAGCCTTGACGCCCACCTTGGCCAAGTCCGCCTGCATCAACTCGGCAATGCGCTTGGCATTCGGGTTGTACGGCCGCTGTACTGGCATGGCCCACAAGTCGGTGGTGAAGCCATTGGGGAAACCGGCGGCTGCCAGCAACTTCTTGGCCTCTGCGGGGTTGAATGCATCGTCCTTGATGGCCTTGTTGTAAGACCATTGTCCTGGTGGGATCGGGTTGGTAGCGGCGACCCCGGTGCTCAGGTAAACGGCTGAAACAATGGCCTTTTTGTCGATTGCCATGTTGATGGCTTTACGCACGCGCACATCGTCAAACGGCTTCTTGGTGGTGTTGTAGGCCAGGTAGCCGATGTTCAGGCCAGGCTGCTCTTGCACCACCACATTGGTGTCTTTGCGCATCGCGTCCAAGTCGGCCGGGTTCGGGTACGGCATGACATGGCACTCGCCCTTCTGCAGCTTGGCCCAACGTACCGAGGCGTCGGGGGTGATCGAAAAGATCAGGTCGTCGATCTTGGCCTTGCCAGCCCAGTATTGGGGGAATGCCTTGAAGCGGATGATGGCGTCCTTCTGGTATTGCACCAATTGGAAAGGGCCGGTACCGATGGGGTCCTGATCAATCTTTTCGGGCGTGCCGGCTTTGAGCATGGCAATCGCATATTCCTTGGATTGCACTCCGGCAAACTGCATCGCCAGATTGGCCAGCAAGGGCGCTTCGGGATTGTTGAGCGTGAGCTTGACCGTGTACTCGTCGACCTTGTCCACGGACTTCAGCAACGCTGGCAGACCCATGTCGCCAAAGTACGAGTGGTTGGAACTGGTGACTTTGAAGTAGGGATCGTTCTCTTTCCACTGGCGTTCAAACATGAACAGCACATCGTCGGCGTTGAAATCGCGCGATGGGGTGAAGGTCTTGCTCGACTGCCACTTGACGCCCTTGCGCAAGTTAAAGGTGTATTCAAGACCGTCTTTTGAGATGCTCCATTTTTCCGCCAGAGCCGGGACGACCTTGGTGCCGCCGCGCTCGAAATTGACCAGGTTGTCGTAAATCTGTTCGGTCACGTCAAACGATGTGCCGGTGGTGTTGATGCCGGGATAGAAATTCTCCGGGCTGCCTTCTGAACAGTACACCAGAGTTTTGGCCGAGGCGGCGCTCATGGCCATCAGGACTGGCAGGGCAATTGTGGCAAGCACAGCAGTCTTGCGCATTTGCAGATGCGCTTTGGAACGTGTCATCGTTAACCTCCATTAAAAAAACCCATGTTACGCGCGTAACACAGGAATTTTTAGTGGGGTTGTTACGGGGTCATCAGTTTTTCCGCTTCAAAGCAGGCAAGTTTGCGCCCCATCAATTCGATTAAGGGGGGCCGCTCCTCGTGGCAGTGCGCCACAGCATGCGGGCAACGTGTGGAAAACACGCAACCTTTGGGGGGATTGAGGGGTGAGGGCAACTCACCGCTCAGCACAATGCGTTTACGGGCTTGGCCGCTGCCTGCCAAGCCTGGCGTAGAGGCCAACAAGGCCTGCGTATAGGGGTGTAGCGGCTTGCTGAAAATGGTTTCCTTGTCGCCGTGCTCCACGGTGCAGCCCAGATACATCACCAGCACATCGTGCGCAATGTGGCGCACAACACCCAGATCATGTGAGATGAACAGATAGGCCAAACCCAAATCGCGCTGCAAATCTGCCAGCAGGTTCAGCACCTGTGCCTGGATGGATACATCCAGCGCCGATACGGGTTCGTCGGCCACCACCACCAGCGGATTGAGCATCAAGGCGCGTGCAATAGCGATGCGCTGGCGCTGTCCGCCGGAAAACATATGTGGATAGCGGTCGTAATGT
>CAIQEX010000146.1 GCA_903870955.1 uncultured beta proteobacterium | reverse complement strand
TGGACTAGTCTCCTTAAATTAAAAATCTTGTGGGGCCCGCAGCGCGGGGCCGGTATGTCAATCACGGAACAGCCCGCGCTCGCCAAACAACGGGTTGGTCGATTCCTTAGGAGCGGGTTCCAGGTGGTAGCGTTCAATGCGCTCCACTTCATTTTTGGAACCGAACACCAGGCCGATGCGCTGATGCAGCGCCGTGGGCTGCACCAGCAGCATGGGTTTTTCACCCGTACTCGCGCGGCCACCCGCCTGCTCCATGATCAGCCCGATGGGGTTGGCTTCATACAGCAGGCGCAGACGTCCGGGCTTGCTCGCGTCCTTGGTGTCACGCGGGTACATGAATACCCCACCGCGCATCAGAATACGGTGTGCTTCGGCCACCATGCTGGCAATCCAACGCATATTGAAGTCTTTGGCACGCGGCCCGGTCCTGCCGGCCAGGCACTCATCCACATAGCGCTTGACGGGGGCTTCCCAGAAGCGACTGTTGGAGGCGTTGATGGCAAATTCCTGCGTGTCCTGCGGAATCTGCATCTTGGGGTGGGTCAGCATGAACTCGCCCAGATTCGGGTCCAGCGTAAAGCCGTTCACACCATCACCCACGGTGAGCACCAACATGGTCGTGGGGCCGTACAGCGCATAGCCTGCGGCCACTTGCTTCCTGCCTGGCTGCAGGAAGTCGGCTTCGGTTACATCGGCACCGTTGTCCGGCCCGCGCAACACCGAAAAGATGCTGCCCACCGACACGTTCACATCGATGTTGCTGGAGCCATCCAGTGGGTCAAACACCAGCAGATATTTGCCACGCGGGTACTGTCCCGGAATTTGATAAGGCAAGTCCATTTCTTCGGACGCCATGCCGGCCAGATTGCCGGCCCACTCGGTGCGGCGGATGAAAACTTCGTTGCTCAGCACGTCGAGCTTTTTTTGTGTCTCTCCTTGCACGTTGACGCTGCCACCGGCTTCCGCCGCATGGTTACCCATCATGCCGCCCAATTCACCAAACGCCACCGCGCGGGCAATGGCTTTGCAGGCAATGGCGACATCCAGAATCAAGGCATTGAAATCCCCGCTGGCACCGGGGAAGCGGCGACGCTCTTCAATCAAGAATTGCGTCAAAGTAGATCGGTTGGTGTTGGGCATGGTTGTCTCGTTTGAGTTTTGAATTCTGTGGTGCGATCTCAGCGCGCCAGTGCCTGGCGACGCATTTCACCGATCACGCCGGCATAACCGCCATCGGCATCGGGTGCGCCAAACACGGCACTGCCGGCGACGCAGGTATCGGCACCGGCACGCACGATTTGCTGAATGTTGTCTATCTTGACACCTCCATCCACCTCCAGCCAGATCGGCTGACCGCACTGCGCCATGTGGGCATCAATGCGCTGGCGCACGCTGCGCAATTTATTCAGCGTGGAGGGGATGAACTTCTGCCCACCGAAGCCGGGGTTCACGCTCATCAGCAGGACCATGTCGAGCTTGTCCATCACGTGGTCCAGCCACTCGATTGAGGTGGCCGGGTTCAACACCAGTCCCGCCTTGCAACCCAGTTCGCGAATCATCGATAGCGTGCGGTCCACATGGCGCGATGCCTCAGGGTGAAAGGTGATGATGTTGGCGCCGGCCTTGGCAAACAGCGGAATCAACGAATCAACAGGTTCCACCATCAAGTGCACGTCGATGGGTATCTGCACATGCGGACGAATCGCCTCGCACACCAGCGGTCCGATGGTGAGGTTGGGTACGTAGTGGTTGTCCATCACGTCAAAGTG
>CAIQEX010000145.1 GCA_903870955.1 uncultured beta proteobacterium | reverse complement strand
CCTCGGCATTGCCGTCGCCGCGCAATATCAAGTCCTGGCCATCTTCCGTGCGCACATACAGCAGGTTCGATTCGCCGAGGTGTTCCACCAGCGTGATCTCGGCGTTGAGCAACAGGTCATGGCTATCCGGGCGCGCACCGGCGCTCAGGACATCACAGTGTTCGGGGCGGACCCCGATCTCGACCGTCTCTCCCGGCTGCAGGCCATGTCCATTGACGGTTGCAAGTGCCGTGGCGCCATTGCCCAGACGGACTTGCACGCCGTGCTCGCTCACCTCGACCACGGTCGCCGGTAGCAGATTGATCGTCGGTGAGCCAATAAAGGTGGCCACGAAGCGATTCGCCGGCTGCTGATACAGCGTCAGCGGTGTGCCCGCCTGTTGCACGCGGCCTTCACTCAACACCACAATTTTGTCGCCCAGCGTCATGGCTTCCACCTGATCGTGCGTGACATAAACCATGGTGGCACCCAGGTCCCGGTGCAGGCGTGCGAGTTCAATGCGGGTCTTGGCGCGCAGTGCGGCGTCGAGGTTGGACAGCGGCTCATCAAAGAGAAACAGACGCGGCTCCCGCACAATGGCTCGCCCAATCGCCACACGCTGGCGCTGACCACCCGAGAGCTCGCGTGGCAGGCGCTCGAGCAGGTGGTCAATGTGCAGGACACGGGCGGCCTCACGGACGCGCCGGTCCATATCACTTTGGCTCGAGCCATGCAGCTTGAGCCCAAAGGCCATGTTCCGGTACACCGACATGTGCGGGTACAGCGCGTAGCTTTGGAACACCATCGCGATGCCGCGCTCCGCCGGTGGCAGGTGGTTGACGACATCGTCACCGATGCGCAGTTCGCCGTTGCTGATGGATTCGAGCCCGCAGAGCATGCGCAACAGGGTGGATTTGCCGCAGCCACTGGGCCCCACCAAGACCACGAGTTCGCCGTGCTCGATATGCAGGTCCACTTCATGCAGAACCGGCGGATTGTTGCCGTAGGACTTGGAGAGTTTGGAAAGAGTAACGCTTGCCATGGTATGTGCGCCTTTTATTTGACGGCACCCGCGGTGATACCGCGAATGAGTTGACGGGAGAAGAGTGCGTAGAGACTGACCACCGGAACGATGGCTAGCGAGAGTGAGGCGAGTACGGCATTCCAGTCGGTGGCGTATTGCCCGACAAACTGCTGTATGCCCAGGGTGATGGTCTGGGTTTTTTCTGACGGTGCCAGGATCAGCGGGAACCACAGATCGTTCCAGATCGGCACCATGGTGAAGACGGCGACGGTGGCAATGGCAGGGCGCACCAAGGGCAGGATGACCTGAAAGAAGATCCGGAATTCATCCACGCCGTCGCAGCGCGCGGCATCCTTCAGTTCCCCCGGCACCTGCCCCATGAACTCGGACAGGATCATCACCGCCAGTGGCAAACCCTGGGCAACATAGACGATGACGAGTGCCGTCAGTGTGTTGACCAACTGGAATTGCACCATCAGTTGCAGGATGGATACGCTGCCCAACCGGATCGGCACCATGATGCCAAAGGCGAAGAAAAAACGCAGCCAGCGGTTGCCGCTAAAACGGTACTCGGTCAACGCCCACGCGGCCATGGCACCGAACAGCAGGATGAAGAACAGCGAGGCCACCGTCACCACAAAGCTGTTGCCAAAGTAATGCAATACGTCAGAGCGACCCAGCACCTTGGTGTAGCCGATGAGTGAAAAAGTCTCGGGAGTGGGCCAGGCCAGCGGGTCGCTGAAGATGGCGTCGCGGCTCTTGAACGAGTTCATGAAAACCAGCAGGATGGGCAGCAGCGCCAACAGCAGATAGGCGATCAAGGTGACGTGCACAAAGACCCGGCTGGTGGCCAGTTTCGGGCGAAGGGAGTGGGTCGTGGGTTGCATGGTGGGTCTCACGGAATCAGAGCGCGAAGCGCTGCAGGCGGCGCTGTATCGCCAGGAAGTACACGGCCACACCGACCAGAATGACCAGGAACATGATGGTGGCCACAGCGGCACCCATCGTCGGACTGGCGACCTGCGACTGGTAACCAAAGAAGGTCCGGTAGAACAGCGTGCCCAATATGTCGGTGCTGTAGTTGGGGCCCGCCATGGCGCCCTTGACGGTGTAGATCAAGTCAAAGGCGTTGAAGTTTGCGACGAAGGTCAGGATGGTGACCAGACCCAACGTGGGCAGAATCAGCGGCAGGCGGATCGACCAGAAAATGCGCCACGGCGATGCGCCTTCCACCAGCGCCGCTTCGACGATGTCATCGGGTATGGCAATCAGGGCGGCATAGATCAGCATCATGGGGATGCCGATGTACTGCCACACCGACATCATCGATACCGTGATCAGCGCGCTGCCCTCCAGGCCGAGCCAGGGCGCGAACCAGTCGCCCAGGCCCACCAGGCCGAGCAGGCGTTCAGACACGCCCCACAAGGGCGACAAAATGAGTTGCCAGATGAAGCCCACAATCACCACCGACAGCAAGGTGGGAAGAAAGAACACCGTGCGGTAGGTGGCCGAGAAGCGCACATCCCGCAGCGACAGCAAGGCCGCCAACAGCAAGCCGATGGGGTTTTGCAACAGCATGTGAATGCCGAAGAACTTCAGGTTGTTGGCCATCGCATTCCAGAACGACTGCGACCACTGCGGGTCCTGCAGAATGGTCAGGTAGTTGGACAGGCCTGCAAAACTGCGCACACCATTTTCATCGGCGGTGTAGAGCCCCAAACGCAGGGTGTCCAGCAGAGGGAAGGCACTAAACAGCGCGTAGATACACAGTGCCGGCAGCAGGAAAACTGCCACGCGCCAGGAAAAACCCAGTTGCATAGGGGGCTCCGATCAGAGGAAGGTTGGTGTGGCAGCGCGCTCGATCACGCCGGGTGCGTGATCGATCGGTGCCGCGTGCAGACTTATTTGGCAGCCGTGTACCACTTGGAAAATCCGGTCTGGATTTGCGCCGCAGCATCCTTGGGAGCCATCTTCTGGTTGATCACTTGGGAGCCCACATTCCACAGCTCGTTTTCCATGCTGGGGGTGCCACGGCTCATGATCTGGGCGTTCAAGCGGATCGTGCTCTTGCACTGGTTACGCCAGCCGATCATTTCCTTGGCGACCGGGTTCTTGACCTCGATCTTGTGGTTGGACAGGGAGAAGAAGCCGGTTACCTTGTTGGTGTACAGGTCGGCAAAATCCTTGCTGGCCAGCCACTCCAGAAAGACCTTGGCATCGGCCTTGTTGGGGCTCTTGCTGTTGATGCCCATGGCAATGTCGGTGTGGTCCGAGATGTAGCAGGGGTCACCCGCCTTTTGCACCGGCGGTTTGAAGGCGCCGAATTCGACCTTGCTGTTTTGCTCGAAATAGGAAATGTCCCATGAGCCTGCGGGATAGATGGCAGCACGGCCGGTACCAAACAGATTTTGCGAGTCGCCATAGGTCTGGGCCTGGTAGCCCTTGGGCAGGTAGTTGGCCCACTTGGCCATCACATCAAAGGTGCTGACAAATTCCGGGTCGGTAAACTTCTTTTTGCCGGCGATCAGACCCTTGCGGCCTTCTTCACCCTTCCAGTGGTTGGCACCGATGCTGGTGAACACGATCTGGTTGGTTTCCCATTGGTCGGCCGTGCCCAGGGCCAGCGGAGCCACCTTGCCACCGGCCTTGATTTTGTCGAGAACGCCAAAGAAGTCGGCTTCGGTTTCAGGCACCTTGAGGCCCATCTCGGCAAACACTTTCTTGTTGTAGAAGAAGCCATGAATCACCGAGGCCATGGGCATGCAGTAGGTGGATTTGCCATCGTCCGTCTGCCATGCCACCTGAGCCGAGTCGGGGAAATTCTTCAGGCCCGCAGCGCCGTTGAGTGCATCGAGCTGTCCCTTTTTAAACAGATCCAGCGACACATCAAACGGACGGCAGGTGATCAGGTCACCGGCGGTTCCTGCGGTCAGGCGTGCATTCAGGGCCGAGTTGTATTCGGGGGGCGAGGTCGGCGAAAACTTCACGCTGATGTTGGGATGGGCTTTGTTGAAGGCGGGCAGCAGCACGTCTTCCCAGAGTGTTTTGTCATCCACTCGCCAGCTTTCAATGGTGAGGTTGCCCGCTTGGGCCATGGTGTTGCAAAGAATCAGGGCGCTTGCCGCGACAAGGCGAAGGTTGGATTTCATAGAGCACTTTCTCCTGGGTATTGATGGTGTAAAACTGCAGGCTTCTGCGTCAGCGAGTGGTTGCATGAACCTGTCAGTGCCGCGGAGGTTATGCTGATAGCTATGTAATTTCAAATCCGTTGCCCGGTGCTGCAAAAATTACATAAGTGCTTGATTTAATTAAACATATTTAAATATTTATCGCTATGACCGACAGGTTTTGTAACGCTGAATGCAAGGTCTATGCGGGCGCTGGGGACGGGCTTTGGGGCCGCTGCAAGATAAAGTTACAAAACGAAATGAAATGAAAGCTTCTATTCACGCATGCGGTCGTTTTTTGCTCGGGTTTACCCTGGCTTTGGGTGCTGTCGCCGCCCACGCACAGGCCGCTGCAACGTCCGTCGATGTGTTGCATTGGTGGACCTCCAGCAGCGAGCGCCGTGCAGCCGACCAGTTGGCCAACCAACTGGCATTGGCAGGTGTGCAATGGAAGGACGCGGCAATTCCCGGCGGTGGTGGCATGGCGGCAGTCAAGGTGCTGAAGAGCCGTGTGCTGATGGGCGATCCACCCGACGTGGCCCAACTGATCGGCACCACGCTGACCGATTGGGCCGACATCAAACTGGTGTTGCCGCTGAATGCGGTGGCACAGCGTCAGCGCTGGCAAAGCGCCTTGTTCCCCACGGTGTTGGACTTGGTCACCTACAAGGGCGACGTGATTGCCGCCCCCTTGGGCATTCACCGCATCAACACGCTGCTCTACAACCGCAGGCTGTTCGCGCGGCTGGGCATGGCACCGCCGCGCAGTTGGGCGCAGTTCGAAGTGGCGGCGCAAAAGCTGCAGCAACTGGGGGTGCGGCCACTGGCCTGGAGTGATGAACCCTGGCAGATTGCAACCGTCTTCGAGACCTTGCTGCTGGGCGAAGCAGGCCCCGCTTTGTACCAGGACCTGGTGGTGCGCCGGCACGCCGCAGCGTGGATGGACCCGCACGTCGAGCGGGCGTTGGTGCGCCTGCGGTTGCTGCGCACATTGGCGGGCGAGGTGCCGCAGGAACGCGTGTGGACCGAGGGCGCACGCGACCTGATGAACGATGCCACCGGCATGATGATCATGGGCGACTGGGCCAAGGGCGAGTTGATGGCATGGGGTGCCAGCCCGACGCGGGACTTTGGCTGTGTTGAGGTCCCCGGTACCGGCGGTATGCACCTCTACAGCATCGATACGCTGGCCATGCTGGTGAGCCCGCGGCAGCATGAAGCGGTGCAGGAAAAAATTGCCGAAGTGGTGGTGGGCCCCGCCGCCCAACTCGCCTACAACCGCATCAAGGGCTCGGTACCGGTGCGCCGCGATATTGACCCTTCCAGTCTGGATGGCTGTGCCCGCCAATCGTGGGAAACCTTTGCCAACCCGTCCAGTGCCCGCGCCCCGAGTCTGGCGCACCGCATGGCGGCCGACGAAAACATCAAGGACGCCGTGGCCCAGGCGCTGTGGCGTTACCTGACCGATGCCAAAAGTGAACCGCAGGAAACGCAGCGCCGCCTTGCGACCATCATTCGTACCCCCGTAATGGAACGCTGAGAAAGCCCACGCCATGTCCCGAAAAATTCTTGTGGTCGATGACGACCTGAAAACCCGAAACCTGCTGAAAGCCTATCTGGAAAAGCAGCAGTATGAAGTGCGTGTGGCCCACGATGGCGCCAGCTTTATTGCCGAGTTCGAGCGCTCCATGGATGAGCTCAGTTTGGTCATACTCGATGTGATGTTGCCGGACACGGATGGCTTCACCCTCTGCCAGGCCGTGCGCAAAGCGTCGAGCATCCCCATCATCATGTTGACGGCCAGTGCCGACGATACGGATCGCATCGTGGGGCTGGAGTTGGGTGCGGACGACTACATCGCCAAGCCTTACAACCCGCGCGAATTGTTGGCGCGCATCAAGGCCATTCACCGGCGCATGCAGCTGGGTTCGCCCACCGGGCCGGTGCGGTACTTGCGCTTTGCGGGCTTCTCGATGGACCTGGTGGAACGGCTGCTGACGGATGCTGCCGGGCAACCCGTGGCCATGACCAGCATGGATTTCAACCTGCTGCGTTTCTTTGCCGAACATGCCGGTGAAACCCTGGACCGGGGGCGTCTGATGGAGCAGACGCGGGGGCGCGACCTGGGCCCGATGGACCGCTCACTGGACGTGCAAATCAGCCGCTTGCGGCAACGCCTGCAGGACGATGGGAAGCAGGCCGAGCTGATCAAAACCGTTCGCGGCAGCGGCTACGTCTTCTCTGCAGAAGTGACCCACCATGGCGAAGCCTGAGGCTGCCCGTCGCAGTTTTCGGCTGCTTCCTGATAGCCTGCTGGGCCGTATCGTGGTGGTGATGGCGATTGGGGTGATCAGCGCGCAACTGCTGGGCACCCTGCTGTGGGCGCGGCAATTGCGCGAGAGTGCGCGCGCCGAGGCCCTGATTGCGGGGCAGCACATCGCCGTCAACGCGGCCGGCAGCATCCGCTTTTTCCGTGACTTGCCGCCGCAGTATCGGCCCCTGTTGATTGAGCAACTGCGCACCATGGGAGGCACGCGCTTCTTCGTCAACGTGAACAAGTCCGAAATCCCGCTGCACCCGGTGCGTGACAACACGCTGGTGGATGCGGTGGTGAACGTGATTCAGCAAGAGCTGCACAAGAATCTGGGCAACGTGCAGACACCCACGGTTGCGTTTGCCTGGCCCGAAACGTTGCAGGTTGCGGACGATGGCCGCACCGTGCAGGACCTGCCCGAATCCTGGGTCGAGGCCACCTTGCTATTGCACCCGCGTCCCGCCCCGGTGCTGGTTGTTCAAAGCGAGTTTGAACCCGGACGCTGGCTGTTTCTGGCAGCGCCCATGCCCGACCCGTATTTTCTGGACAATGCGAATCCGCTCACCACCGACCGCGTGCTGATGCAGTTGGCAACGCTGGCCACCGTGTTGCTGCTGTCGGTCCTGCTGGTGCGCGGACTGATCCTTCCCATCAACCGGATTGCCTCGGCGGCGAATGCCTTTGGCAGTGCCATTTCGCCGGAACCGGTGCCCGAAACCGGCACGGCCGAATTGCGTCGCACGGCGCGCGCCTTCAATGACATGCAGGCCCGCATACAAGGCTATCTGGTGGACCGTGAGCGTCTCTTCCTGGGCATTTCGCACGGCTTGAAAACCCCGATCATGCGGCTCAAACTGCGCACCGAACTGCTGGACGACGAGACCTTGCGGGCGGAGTTTCACGAGGATCTGGACGACCTCGATGTCATGGTCAAGTCGGCTCTGCAAAGCCTGAAGGACACCGACATCCATGAGAACGTGATGCCGGTGCGCTTGGACACTTTGCTGGAACGGCTGGCGCGGCGTCCGATTCATCCGGATGCCCACATCGAGTGCGACCTGGCACTCATCGTTGTGCTGGGTAAACCGCTGGCTCTGGAGCGGGCCTTCAGCAACTTGCTCGACAACGCCGTGTTGTATGGCAAACGCGTGCAACTGCGGTTGAGCCGGATGGGTGCGCGTGCCTTGATTGAAGTGCGGGATTTTGGACCCGGCATTCCACCGAGCAGCATGTCCGTGGCCTTTGAGCCGAACGTGCGTTTGAGCCATGGGCAACAGCAAAACCGTGCTGGCTCGGGACTCGGTCTGGGCATTGCACGCAATATTTTTCAGGCACACCAGGGCGAGATTCGCCTGCACAACCACGCGGAAGGGGGCCTGGTGGTCACGGTCATGCTGCCCGCAGTGGATGACGCTAGCGCTTGACTAAGGCCCCTTCCACCCAGACCTGTTGCACCTGTAAATCGCGGTCCACGATCGCCAGGTCGGCCCAGGCACCCGGCGCCAGACGCCCCCGGTCCTGCAAGCCAAGGTGATCGGCGGCAAAGGTGGATACCCGGCGCGACGCGTCCTGCAGCGTCAGGCCGACAGTGTCCACCAGGTTTCGCAAGGCAGCGTCCATGGTCAGCACCGAGCCTGCCAACGTGCCGTCGGGCAGGCGCACGCCTCCCAGGCATTTGGTGACGGTGTGGCGACCCAACTGGTAGTCGCCGTCGGGCATACCGGCGGCAGCCGTGGAG
Organism: uncultured beta proteobacterium; assembly: GCA_903870955.1. GTDB lineage: Bacteria > Pseudomonadota > Gammaproteobacteria > Burkholderiales > Burkholderiaceae_C > Allorhodoferax. Next base: position 2,850 of record CAIQEX010000145.1, on the reverse strand, counting down.
TCCGTCACGCAATAGAGACGGGGAATCGCCCTGAGCGCGGCACGCATGGCACCAGGATGGACGTGCAGCAAATCCGGGATGATTTCGGCATATTCCGCATGCGCCAACGCGGCTCCCACCATGCCGGGGTCCCGGTGGTGCAAGGCCGACATGGCATTGAACAAATGGGTAAAGCCGGTGGCACCACAACGCAACGCTTGCACACCCTGCTCGTAGGTGCCTGTGGTGTGGCCGAGTTGCACACGAATTTCCATGGCAACCAGATCGGCTATCAGCGCCTGGTTGTTGCTCACCTCCGGCGCCAGCGTCAGCAGGCGAATGGGCGCCACCGCGTGCAGTCTGGCAATCTCCGCCAAATTGGCCGGTCGCACAAACGCCGGCTGGGCACCGAGCCGGGCTTCAGAGATGTAGGGACCTTCCAGGTGCACACCCAGCACACGGGCTGCGTAGTGCCCGCGCTGGAAGCACAAAGGCGCGAGTGCGGCAAAGGCCAGATCCAGGTCTTCCTGGGGTGCGGTCATGGTGGTTGCCAACAGCGACGTGGTGCCATGCGAGGCATGCAAGCGGCTGACTTGCAGTGCGGCGTCGCCCCCTTCCATGATGTCGTGCCCGGCCCCCCCGTGAACATGCAGATCGATGAACCCGGGCATGGCAATGCCTGCGCCGCCGGCCCTCACCGTGCTTTCATCCACCGCATGGCCGACCAGGGCGCCAATGCGGCCTGACGCATCTGACTCCAGTCGACCCTCCATGAAGCCTTTGGGGGTGAGGATGAAACCTTCAAATACAGACATGGGAATCTCCAGGCAATGTGCCCTCAGGCACGCATTTCGGCAACAAAGTCGTAGTAGTCGCTGCGGCAATACGACTGCGTGCATTCGACCACGCGACCACTGGCATCGGTCGCGACCCGGCTGGCCCACAGCAGCGCGCTGCCCTGCGGAATTTCCAGGTGCAGCGCCATCTCTGGGGTGGCTCCCAGGGCCCGCACATGCTGCGTGGCCCGCACCGGTGCACAACCCGAACGACTCAGGAACGCATACAGCGAACCCTCCAGTTTCTGCGGCTCGGGCAACACAGTGGCAGGCAGGACGCTGGTCTCCAACGCCATGCGCACACCGTCGGCCAGCCGGACACGCTGCAAGCGGGCCACCCGTGCGCCGGCTTCGAGTCCCAGTTGCTGTCGCTCGTCGACACGCGCGGCGCCGAGCTTGCGCAGCAACCACTCGGAGCTGGGTTTGTAGCCACGCCGCACCAACTCTTCCGTGAAGCTGCAGAGCCGCACCAGGGGTTGCTCCAGCATGGGGGCGATGTAGTTGCCCGAGCCCTGGCGCTGTAGCACCAGACCGCGGGAGACCAAAACGCCAATGGCTTTGCGTGCCGTGATGCGCGACACCTGCAGCGATTCGGCCAGCACCCGCTCGGACGGAAGGGCCTGGTTTGCACCGTATCGTCCCTCACGGATGTCTCGTTCCAGGTCACGCGCCAGCTGGATATAGAGCGGTGAGTTGTCCTCGGGTTTCATGGTGTTGACTGGAAATTTGGTGGGAATGCAATGACGCCATTGTAATACCACTTGAATACCACTTATGCGCCACTTTGGCGCGGCATATATTCCACTTTTCAACTGCCAATGGACACTTCGCGGACTTTCACACGGCGCCGTCGGAAGTCAACCAGGCCGCGAAACGGAAGTAAAGTCGTCAGATTTGACGGCGCATTAAAGTCAATTAACTCTGCCAGCCTGAATGCCGGCAGCAATGGCGTCGACGGACGTGCGTAGTACCTTATCTACATTGATGTTTTGTATTGCACTATGAATAGCCACACCAAAGGCATCCAACTTTCACTTCTGTGTTTGTTGATATTGGGAATTCTCCCGATTATCGCGACGGTAAGAACCAACGATGGAAATGCACTGGCATTTGCGTTTTGGCTTTCGTTTTGGCAACTCGCATTTGCAACGCCCGTGTATCTGGTTCAGCGAAACCAGGCGCAGGTTGCGGGCGCAAGGCATAAGAGTGCGGGCGTATTCAGCAGGAATCAAACGTGGGCACTGGTTGCACTGACCGGCGTTCTTTTCGGTGCTGCAACTTTTGCCTACGTCTTGGCTGTTGATCAGACCGGACCTGTCACCTTTGCGGTCGCTGTACAAGCCTATCCATTGTTCGCGCTCCTATGGGAGACGCTCCTTCTGAGGAAACGAAAGTCGACTGCGGAAATGACTTTTATGCTGGTAATCGCAGCGTCCATGGTTTACCTTGGCACGCAGGGTACCTGGCATCTGTCGACTATTTCCAGTGGCTTCTGGCTTGCCCTGGTCGTTCCGCTGCTATGGAGCATTGCGCACGTCATCATCAAAGAGATGATGAATGCTGAAGCCATTACGCCGTCAGAAGTCATAGTGACGCGGGTCTTGATTGCGGCCCTGCTTCTGGGTTTTGCTTGTCTATTGACGCAAGGATCAAGCGGGTTGCTGAGCACCGGAATGAATTGGAAATTTCAGGTGGTGGCGCTTCTCATGGGTTTTGCTTACTACTTGGAACTGTTTTCCTGGTTCACTGCAGTCAAGTACATCGACGTGTCAAAAGGTGCATCCATTACGGCACCCGCCCCAGCCGTGACGGTGTTACTGGCCCTTGTTTTATTGGGGCAGGAACTGCACGACTACCAGATCACCGCACTAGTTTTGGTCGTTGGTAGTGTTGTTGGACTCATACGCTATGGACGCAAGGAAGATGGCGCTGGGTAGCTAGTTGTTGACAACGGCAACCGTTGTCAACAACGCTTAAGGTTCAGGGCCTATGCTACAGTCGCGCTCACAAATTTTTATATATATAAAACTAGGGT
>CAIQEX010000144.1 GCA_903870955.1 uncultured beta proteobacterium | reverse complement strand
TATGGATATTCTGGACGTAACCTTGGCCGAGCGCGGTCAGATTGTGATTCCCAAGGAGGCCCGCGATGCGCTGGGTCTGAAACCGGGTAGCAAATTGCAGATCCGCATTGAAGGCAACAAACTCGTGGTTGAGAAAAAAGTCGCGCTGGACCTGAACCGTTGGATCGGGAAAGCGGTGGATGACGGTCTCACGCGTGACCAGGCGTTGACAGAATTGCGCGGGCGCGACGTGCCCTGGCGCGAGGATGAGAAGCTTTGAAAACAGCCGTAGATTCCAGCGTCCTTTTCGATATCGTCAAAGGCGCACCGGGTGCTGCTGCGGCGCAAACCGCCTTGGAGGCGGCACTTTCCCAGGGCAGCGTGTGCGTTTGTGCGGTGGTGGTTGCCGAGTTGGGGCGCTATTTCGCCAACGAGCAAGACCTGTGTGCTTTCTTGACCGATTGCCAAATCGACCATGACCCGCTGAGTATGCAAAGCGCCCTGGAGGCGGCTCGCATCATGCGGGCCTATGCGCGCAACAGGGGGCCGCGTGAACGCGTTGCGCCCGATTTTTTGATTGGTGCCCATGCCATGCAACAGACCGATGCCCTTTTGACTTGTGACGCCGGGTTCTTCAGGCATTACTTTGACGGACTCCAAGTCCTGACACCGGCGGCATGATGACCCTGTTCAAGCCTTGGTTCACGATTGCTAACGCCATTGCCATCGCCATCTACTTTGGCCTCACCGGGTCGGCGCACGCGGCCGAGCCAGTGCACATTTCGCTGATCGCCATCAACGACTTTCACGGCAACATCCAACCGCCTGCAGGCAGTTTGTTGATGCCGGATGCCACAAACCCCAATGGCGCGCGGGTGGCGGCGGGTGGTGCTGCGTATCTGTCCACTCTGGTGCGCGACCTCAAGAGTCGCAACCCGGGGCACACGCTGGTGGTGGGCGCAGGGGACTTGGTCGGAGCCACGCCACTGGCCTCGGGCTTGTTCCACGATGAGCCCACCATCGAGGTGCTGAACCAGATTGGTCTGGACGTCTCCAGCGTCGGCAACCACGAGTTCGACAAGGGCCGCACCGAGTTGCTGCGCTTGCAAAAGGGCGGCTGCTTTCCACGCCCGGCGGATGGTTCCAGCGGGGTGGTGGGCGTGGATACGTGCATGAACGAGGGCACTTTTGCAGGTGCCAAGTTTCAGTACCTGGCCGCCAACGTGGTGGATACCGCCAGCGGCAACACCCTGTTTCCTGCCACGGCGCTGCGCGAAGTAGGTGGCGTAAAAATCGGCTTTATTGGCCTGACCTTGCGCTCCACGCCTTCCGTCGTGACGCCCGCAGGTGTGGAGGGATTGCGATTTTTGAGCGAAGTGGCTACGGTCAATCGCATGGCACCGCAGCTCAAAAGCCAAGGTGCCGCTGCTGTCGTGGTGCTGATTCATCAGGGTGGACAGACCAGCGCGCGCACCGTGCAGGACAAAACCTGCCCGGATTTCAGCGGCCCGATTCTGGCGCTGGCGGACCAGTTTGACCGTGCCGTGGATGTGGTGGTCAGCGGCCACACGCACCAGGAATATGTCTGTGTGCGCCCGGATGGCAAGCTGGTAACGCAAACCGGGTTCTATGGACGGTTGGTGACGCTGATCGATTTGCAGGTGGATGCCAGCGCCCGCAAGGTGGTTGCCAAAGACGCCAACAACTTTGTTGTGCTCAACGGGGCTACCGTGAAGGACGCCAATGGCAACGCACTTCCTTTGCCGCAGGGAGCGACCGCGCAGCAACCTGATCCGGCGGTGGATGCCATCGTGCGCCGCTATGGCGACTTGACGGCCCCGCTGTCCGAGATGGAAGTGGGGCGCCTGAAGGCGCCACTGGAGCGGCGCGCCAATGCCGCTGGTGAAAGCACGCTGGGGGCTGTGATTGCCGATGCCTTTCTGGCCGGTACCTCGGACCCGAGTTACGGCAACCAACCGGCGCAGATTGCCTTTACCAACCCGGGCGGTTTGCGCAGCGATTTACCCACGTTGGCGGTCACCTTTGGGCAATTGTTTAACGTGCTGCCGTTCAATAACAGCCTGGTCACAATGGACCTTACGGGGGCCCAGTTGTTGCGCCTGCTGGAGCAACAATGGGAGCGGCCACAACCTGCAGGCGGGCGGATTTTGCCGGTGTCGAATGGCTTTACCTACACCTGGGACGCCAGCCAACCCGAGGGAGCGGCGCCCGGCTCGGGTCACCGTGTGGTGCCAGGTTCCATGCGCCTGAACGGTGAACCGATTGCCATGGACCAGTCGTACCGCGTCACGGTCAACAGCTTTATGGCTTCTGGCGGGGACGCACTCAGCATTTTTAAG
>CAIQEX010000143.1 GCA_903870955.1 uncultured beta proteobacterium | reverse complement strand
ATTCGCCCTGACCACCAATGATCGTTTGGCCCGACTCTTCGTCGGTTTGCACGCGGAAGGAAGGATCTTCTGCAGCCAGACGGCTCAGAGCAATACCCATCTTTTCCTGATCGGCCTTGGTCTTGGGCTCAACCGCCTGACGAATCACGGAGTCCGGGAACACCATGCGCTCCAAAGTGATGACGGCTGACGGATCGCACAGGGTTTCGCCCGTGGTCACATCCTTCAGACCCACACATGCAGCGATGTCGCCGGCGCGGATTTCATCCACTTCTTCACGGTTGTTGGCGTGCATTTGCACGATACGACCAATACGCTCTTTCTTTCCGCGCACCGCGTTGTAGACGGTGTCGCCCTTCTTCAGCACGCCGGAGTAGACGCGCACGAAGGTCAACTGGCCCACAAACGGGTCGGTCATCAGCTTGAACGCCAGAGCGGCAAACTTTTCGTTGTCGTCGGCCTTGCGCGTGGTTTCTTTTTCGTCTTCGTCAAAGCCCTTGATGGCTTTAACGTCGAGTGGAGAAGGCATCAGTTCAATAACGGCATCCAGCATGCGCTGCACGCCCTTGTTCTTGAATGCGGTACCGCACAACATGGGCTGGATTTCACCGGCGCAGGTGCGCATGCGCAGACCTTGCGTGATTTCTTCTTCGGTCAAATCACCTTCTTCAAGGTATTTGTTCATCAACTCTTCGGTGGCTTCAGCGGCTGCTTCGACCATCTTTTCGCGCCATTCCTTGGCGGAAGCCAGGAGCTCAGCGGGAATTTCTTCGAAAGTGAACTTCATGCCTTGCGAGGCTTCATCCCAGATGATGGCCTTCATCTTGCGCAGGTCCACCACGCCGGTGAAGTTTTCTTCAGCACCGATCGGGATCACGATAGGAACCGGGCTGGCCTTCAGGCGCAACTTCATCTGTTCCACGACCTTGAAGAAGTTGGCACCGGTACGGTCCATCTTGTTCACAAAAGCCAGGCGTGGCACCTTGTACTTGTTAGCTTGACGCCACACGGTTTCAGACTGGGGCTGTACGCCACCCACAGCGCAATAAACCATGCAAGCGCCGTCCAGCACGCGCATTGAACGTTCCACTTCAATCGTGAAGTCGACGTGTCCGGGCGTGTCAATAATGTTGATGCGGTGCTCTGGGAAAGAAGTGTCCATGCCCTTCCAGAAGCAGGTGGTCGCAGCGGAAGTGATCGTGATACCACGCTCTTGCTCCTGCTCCATCCAGTCCATGGTGGCTGCGCCGTCGTGCACTTCACCAATTTTGTGGTTCACGCCGGTATAGAAAAGAATACGCTCGGTAGTCGTGGTTTTGCCGGCGTCAATGTGCGCAGAAATGCCGATATTGCGGTAGCGCTCAATGGGGGTATTGCGAGCCATGATGGATCCTTGTTTGATCTGGTGGAATTCTTTAATTCGCCACCCGCACAACGCGGCGTAGCGATCGGCACCTAGCCTAGCGCAACAGCATGACAGTCCTGTGCAAGTTCTGTCAGCCGATGCAACGCGGCACTAAGGCCGCGCAGTAACCGCCTCTTAGAAGCGGAAGTGGGAGAAGGCCTTGTTGGCTTCAGCCATGCGGTGAACTTCGTCACGCTTTTTCATGGCGCCGCCCCGGCCTTCGGTGGCTTCCAACAACTCATTCGCCAAGCGCTGAGCCATGGATTTTTCACCACGCTTGCGTGCGGCTTCCTTAATCCAGCGCATGGACAAAGCCAAGCGACGGACGGGACGCACTTCAACGGGCACCTGGTAGTTGGCACCACCCACGCGGCGGGATTTCACTTCCACCATGGGTTTAACGTTATTGATAGCAACGCTGAATGCCTCGACAGGGTCTTTATCGGGGTGCTTCTTCTCAATCAGTTCCAGGGCACCATAAATGATGCGTTCTGCAACTGCTTTCTTGCCGCCTTCCATGATCACGTTCATGAATTTGGACAGCTCAACATTGCCGAACTTAGGATCCGGCAGGATTTCACGTTTAGGGACTTCGCGACGACGTGGCATTTTTTCACCTCTTTGCTTCAGTTGGCATCCTTGAGGACACCGCGAGAGTTAATCAATAAGACTCTCACTTACTCGACCCGAACAGTGGGTCACTTCGTTTATTCACTGCGCCACGCAGTAAACAAACACCTTTTCAATTTGAATCCAGAACCATCAGCTTGCGCGTCGGGCCATGGCTTCGGGCCGATTTATTTGGCCTTTGGCTTCTTCGCACCGTACTTGGAGCGCGATTGCTTGCGGTCTTTCACGCCTTGCAAATCGAGCGAGCCACGGACGATGTGGTAACGCACACCGGGCAAGTCCTTGACACGACCGCCACGAACCAGCACAACGCTGTGTTCCTGCAGGTTGTGGCCTTCGCCGCCGATGTAGGAAATCACCTCAAAACCGTTGGTCAAGCGCACTTTGGCAACTTTACGCAGAGCGGAATTTGGCTTTTTAGGCGTCGTTGTGTACACACGGGTGCATACGCCACGGCGCTGGGGAGAGTTCTGCATAGCAGGACTCTTGGACTTTACTATCTCGACCTCGCGCCCCTGGCGCACTAGTTGGTTAATGGTTGGCACTTATGCCTCCTGAAAAAAAACGTCCCTAAACGTTTGGTTCTTACAAAATAACTTTTCGAAAACGTGAATCCCTTCGGAATTTCCGAAAAGCCTTCTAATGTATCAGATCAGGGGTTTTCCCGCAACGCCTTTGATTGAGGGTCTGAAATGATCAACGGATCCACAGGCGTATGGCATCCCAAGCCCGACCCAATACGCCAGCTTGTTCTACGCCATCCAACGCCAACAGCGGCACATCCGTGACCGGCTGATCGCCGGCTGTAACCCGCAAAGTTGCAACCTGCTGACCCTTCGTGACAGGAGCCATCAAAGGGTCGTTGCGCAACACCTGGGTTTTTACTTTGGCTGCCATACCGTTGGGCACGGCAACAACTACGGACTGATAGCGCCCCAATTTGACAGTGGGCGAGGTGCCCTTCCAGATCGCTGGCGTAACCACGGCCTGGCCGGCATCGAACAACTTGACGGCCTCAAACGCGGTGTAGCCCCAATTCAACAGCTTTTGCGACTCGTTGGCGCGGGCATTTTCACTTTCCGCACCCAGCACAATCGACAACAGGCGACGGCTGCCGGTGGCGGCCGGTGTGCCGGCAGCGGCTCCAGCCGTGACCAGATTCGGAAAATCCCGCTTGGCAGTGGCAATCATGCAATAGCCCGCAGCATCGGTGTGACCGGTCTTGAGTCCATCGACGGTCGGATCACGGAAAAGCAGCAAATTGCGGTTGCTGTCGTTGGAAACCGGGGTGCCCGGATAGCGGTAATGCTTGATGGCATAGAAGCCAACGTATTGGGGGAAATCCGACATCAAGCGGGTCGCCAGAACACTCAAATCCCTCGCGGTGGTGGTGTGACCGGCTTCTGTCAGACCTTCAGGATTGCGGTAACCCGTGCTTTTCATGCCCAGGGCCTTGGCCTGATCATTCATCATTTGCACAAATTTTTCAGCTGTGCCGCCGACCCCCTCCGCCAATGCCATGGTGGCGTCGTTGCCGCTTTGAACAATCATCCCTTGAATCAAATCCTCCACGGGCACCTGCATCTTGGGGTCGATAAACATGCGTGAACCCGGCATTTTCCAGGCACGTTCACTGACCGGGAAGGTCTGTTTAAGATCGATTTTTTTGGATTTAAGTGCGTCAAAAACCAAATACGCGGTCATTAGCTTGGTCAGCGAAGCCGGCTCGACCGGCGAGTCCATGTCCTTGGCTGCAAGAATTTGATTGGCGGTGACGTCCAACAGCATGTAGGCACGCGCTGCGACCTCTGGTGGTTGTGGCATTTGCGCTGCCACGGTAAAACTCAGGGCAGCCAGAACAATGGCGATAAAAGATTTCATGGGATTGGTATTGAGGCTCTCAGGGGAGCCGTTGAAAGGAAAACTTAAGTAGAGGTCAAATCGCTCATCAGATGCCGGGCGACCAGTGAGCGCAACAGGTTCAATTGTCCATGAAAGAAGTGCTCGACCCCGGGAATGACGGTAACCGGGAGTTTTTGTGGCCTCGCCCAGTTCATCACATCGGCCAACGGAACCGTGTCATCAATTTCGCCATGCACCACCAAAGTGCGCTGATGCAACTCAGACGCCAGCGGTGCCACGTTAAAACGGCTGGCGGCCGTGCCCACCAGCACCAATCTTTCGAGTTGCCGCTGCTGCCACAGCGTGTCAATTGCATGGCTTGTGACAAAGGCACCAAATGAAAACCCGGCAAGCGCCAAGGCGCCCGTAGGCGCCTGATCCTGAACCACGGCTAGCAAGTCCAGCAACTCACCTTGGCCATTGTCGTGAACACCGGCGCTGCCACCCACGCCGCGGAAGTTGAAGCGCACGGCACGCCAACCACACTGAACAAAGGCGCGTGCCAGTGTCTGCACCACCTTGTTGTCCATCGTGCCGCCAAAAAGTGGGTGCGGATGGGCAATGACCGCTACGCCACGAAACGGCACGCTTTTCTCAGCCTCATCCACCGCGACTTCAATGGTGCCTGCAACTCCCGTCAGAGTCAGGCGCTGTGTTGATGCTTTCATGACCTATCGCCCTAAGTGGGGCGGCGTTAACAAGCGCTCGACCACTTTGCCATTTTTAAGATGCGATTCCACAATTTCATCAATGTCGGTGTTGTCCACATAGCTGTACCACACCGCCTCGGGGTAGATCACCACCACAGGACCCGCAGCACAACGATCCAGACAACCGGCCTTGTTCACCCGGACTTTTCCAGGACCACTTAAATTGGCATCTCTCACCTGCGCCTTGCAACGGTCAAAAGCTTCTTGCGCCTTGAACTGCGCACAGCAGGCTTCGCCGTTCTTGCGCTCATTCAGGCAAAAGAAAATGTGGCGTTCATAGTACGAGGAGGAAGGGGTTTGGGTTTCAGACATACCCCGATTTTAGTTTTTTGTATCGCGTCGCCAGATCAGCACCAAGGCATAGCCCAAAACGGCATAAGGCCAGCTCCATCCCAACCATTGGGCCAGGCCATTGAAGCGGATGAAACGGCCTTGCTCCCACTCTTGTAGGGTCTGCGCGAAATAGGGGTTTTCGGGTGCCTGATTCAAGATACTTAAATAGATCCCAAGTCCCAGCAACACCAGGGACGGGCAGGTCCGGGTCGGAACCAAGGACAGCAGCGTTGCCAATATCAGGGCCGCCACCAGGCCGACCTGCGTAGGCACATCAAACCACGCCCAGGCATGCTCGGGCCCCCAACTGAGCAGCGCGGACAGCACGGTTGCAAGCGTCCCCAAACCAATAAAAACCGGGACAAACAGCAAACGCCGTATACCCGGCCTAATGACACAGAAACCCAGCAAACAGGGGATCAACAGGCCGAGCAGCACGCACACCAGCTCAGTGCTGGGAAGCAGCGGCTGCAACCCGCTATCGCGAACAGGTAACCAATCCGAAAAGGGCGTGTCGACAAATTGCTCGGCAACTTGCGCCTCAATTCGCTCAAAAATCTGCCCCACGCCAAAGGGCACGGCTGCAGGAAACAAAAGGGCTAACGGCCACGTCGCCAGCAAGACCAAGCCGCCGCGCGAGTTTGCAACAAACCAACGCTTGCGGAAATGACTCCAACGGTCAATCGCCCCCATCTGCTCCAGCAGCAACGTGACGATGGCGCCACCCCAAGCGCCCGCGGTGTTCAGCAGCCAATCTTCGCGTGACGCCACGCGCACCGGCAAGAAACTTTGCAAAGTTTCCATGCACAGTGAAAGCAATGTGGCGCAGAGGAAAGTGAAAACCAGGGGGCGGGACGTGCGTCCCGAGCGCAACGCACTCAACGCCAGCAGGCTGCCAAACGGTACGTAACCAATGACATTGATGACCACATCGAACCCGGTCCAGTAAGGCGAACGGGGTGCCAGCAAAAAAGCCCAGGCAGCGATGCCCTGATCGCGCCAATCAGCAAAAGGATACAGACTGGCATAAACAATCAACACCGCATAAATAACCGCCAAAGGCGAGGCTGCGGTTTTGTGCATCTTCTTCGAAGGCTAAAACGGCTTGACGACAACCAGGAT
>CAIQEX010000142.1 GCA_903870955.1 uncultured beta proteobacterium | reverse complement strand
GTTGACATGGGGCGACAAGGTCTATGTCTGGTGGTGTGGTAGCGACGTTGTGGTCTTGACGCAGTAAACGCCATGGCTACCGCCGCACTTCCATCCCAATCGCTGCACACCAAGCTCACTGGAGCGTGGGGACGCAATGTTGTCATTGCCATACCCATGGTGTTTCTGTTGCTGGTCTTCATGCTGCCATTCCTGGTAGTGTTCAAGATCAGCCTGTCCGAAATGGATACGGTATTTTTCAAAGATGTATTCGCCTTGCGCGACGACGTCATTGTGATGACGTTGAAATATGGCAACTACGTCAGCCTGACGCAGGATTCGTTGTACATCAATGCGTACCTCAGCTCCATCAAAATTGCCGCCATCACCACGGTCATTTGTCTTGCTCTTGCGTACCCGTTTGCCTATTTCATGGCGCGTAGTCCGGCGGACCGGCGTCCCGCTTTGCTGATGTTGGTGATGCTGCCGTTCTGGACCTCCTTCTTGCTGCGCGTATATGCGTGGAAGATGCTGCTCGCAGACAACGGCGTGTTTAACAACGCAGCCATCGCGATGGGCTTGATTGCGGAACCGGTGAAGATGATGAACACACCATTCTCGTTGGTGCTAGGCATGGTCTATACCTATGTGCCTTTCATGATTCTTCCGCTCTATGCCAACTTGGTGAAGATGGATCTGCGCCTGCTGGAAGCGGCACTGGATTTGGGTGCTACGCCATGGCAGGCTTTCTGGCGCATCACCGTGCCGCTGTCCAAGAGCGGCATTATTGCGGGCTCCATGCTGGTGTTTATTCCCTGCGTGGGTGAGTTCGTAATTCCGGAACTTCTGGGAGGTCCCGAGACCCTGATGATTGGTCACGTGCTGTGGGATGAGTTCTTCAGCAACAACGACTGGCCTATGGCCGCGAGTGTCGCCGTAGTGATGGTCGCGTTGATTATTATTCCACTGGCACTGTTCAATAAATACCAGGCCGAAAGTACGGGAGGTCGCGCATGAAAGCCAATGCTGGTCGAATGACCTCCGTAGTCTGGATGGTGGCGGTTTTTGTATTTCTTTACCTGCCCATCGTCGCGCTGATTGTGTTTAGCTTCAATGCCAGTCCCATGGTGACCAATTGGGGTGGGTTTTCGATGCGTTGGTATTCAGCGCTCGTTGACGATCGAGAGATCATCGATGGCTTCAAGCTTTCGCTGCGCATCGCGTTTTCCACTGGCTGCTCTTCGGTTATCTTGGGCACCTTGGCGGCCTTGACTCTGCACCGCTTCAAACGTTTCCCTGGTCGCACGCTGTTTGCGGGCATGGTGAATTCCCCCCTGGTGATGCCCGAGGTGATCATCGGCCTGTCGCTGCTTTTGATGCTGGTGTCCGTGCAGCGGTTGCTGGGCTTTCCCGAGCGTGGTTTTTCCACCATCTGGCTGGGTCACACCTTGCTGGGAATGGCCTATGCGACGGTGATTGTGTTGTCACGGCTGCAGGAGATGAGTCCGTCACTGGAAGAGGCTGCTCAGGACCTTGGCGCGCGGCCATTCCAGGTGTTTTTCCTGATCACGCTGCCGCTGATATCGCAGGCAATCGCCTCGGCGTGGTTGCTGACATTTACCTTGTCGCTGGATGACGTGGTGATCTCCGCGTTTCTGAACGGGCCAGGTTCCACCACAATGCCGATTACTATTTTCAGTCGCGCCCGTCTGGGTCTGAGTCCCAGTGTCAACACGGTGGCCACCCTGACCGTGATCGTCGTGAGTATCGGTATTTTGGCCGCCAGTATCGTGATGTCGCGGGCTGAGAAAAAGCGTGCGCTTGAGATGGCTGCGGCCTATCGCAAAGTAGATTAGTGTGGGTTGTCTGTATATATAAATGTCGAGTTCAAAACAGGAGTATGAAATGAGCTTTCAACGAAAACTGCTAGTGGTTGCTTTGGCCAGTGTGCTGCCTATGATGAGTGCACATGCACAGTCATCTGCTGACCTGAAGAAAGAGATAGAGGCACTGAAGGCTCAGTTGCAGGCATTGACGGCGAAGGTGGAGGCGCTGAGTGCGCAGCCGGATACATCCGCCTTGGTCCAGCAGGTCAATCGCATTGAGCAGAAGCAGGAATTGGCGGCGGATGATCAGGAGAAGTCCGGCTTCAAGGGCGTCAAATTTAATGGGGTGATTGAGGCGGCTTTGAGCTACGATGATTTAGGCAAGAGCAACAATTTCAGTTCGTCGGGTGGTTCGGGATATGGTGGCGAAAATGCCATGATTCAAATCACCAAGGAATCTCAGGATGGGGAAGGTGTCGATTGGACGCTCAGGTTGCTGCCCGGATCTGCCAGCTATTTTGTTCAAGAGGCGTCAATTTCCATTCCTGTCAACAAGGAAAATCGCATCATCGGTGGTTTGATCCCTGACTATCAGGGTTATGAATACGTGTTTTCTAATGCAAATCCCACGTTAGGCAACCAGCTCATTTCGCACAATGCACTTTATGATTTGGTCGGACCGACGGCCTATGCCGGTATAGGTATGTCGCATACTTTTGCGAATGGTACGTATGCTTTGAAGTGGATTGTTGGCAATATTGATCCGTCATATGATCCTGCTGACACACCTAGTACCAGTACGGCAGCACCCGCAGTGACGAAATCAGTTGGCTTCGCAGCGCGTGGTGACTGGTACATCAACGAGTACTCCTATTTGGGACTTTCTGTTGCGCACGGATCTGCCAACC
>CAIQEX010000141.1 GCA_903870955.1 uncultured beta proteobacterium | reverse complement strand
TGGAAGCGCAAACCGGACAGGTGCGCGCCCAGGCTGCGTTGGTCGAGGAACAGATTGCACGCACCCGCCTGGTCGCACCCTTTGACGCGGTGGTGGTCAAGGGTGACCTCAGTCAATCCTTGGGTGCAGCCGTCGAGCGCGGCAATGTGCTGTTTGAACTGGCACCTTTGGACTCCTACCGTGTGATCATGAAGGTGGACGAGCGCGATATCAACGAGGTCATGGCGGGGCAAAGCGGTCGCTTGGCGCTCAGCAGCATGCCCAACGAAGGCATTACGCTGAAGATCGACAAGATCACGCCGGTATCGGTCGTCGACCAGGGTCGCAACTTTTTCCGCGTGGAAGCCGTCGCCTCCGGAGCCATCGAAAAGTTGCGGCCGGGTATGGAAGGCGTTGGCAAGATCGATATCGAAGAGCGCAAATTGTTCTGGATCTGGACCCACAAAATGGTGCACTGGATGCGCATGTGGATCTGGTCGTGGTGGCCATGAGCGGGGGTACGCATGAGCGACGCTCTGTTTAGTCCTTCCTGGTACCGGGTGGCGGGCCTGAAGCCACGCATCCGCGCGCACGCCAGGATTTTGCGCCAGTCATTTCGTGGGGACGTCTGGTTTGTCCTACAAGACCCGGTGGCCGAAAAATCGCACCGTTTTTCACCTGCAGCGCATTACTTCATTGGCCTGATGGATGGCGAGCGCACGGTTCAACAACTCTGGGATGCCGCGACTGCGCACCTGGGTGACAACGGACCGACACAGGAAGAAGCCATTCGCCTGCTGGGGCAATTGCACGCCGCAGATGCCTTGCTGTGTGATGTGCCACCCGACAGCATGGAAATTTTCCGGCGCTACGAGCAGCACCAGCGCCAGCGCCTGAAGCAACGCCTCTGGACCCCTCTGGCGCTGCGCTTCCCGTTGATCGATCCGGACCGCTTTTTGGTACGCACCATGCCCTGGGTGCAGCCACTTTTTGGCTGGTTCGGTTTGCTGCTGTGGCTGGTCGTGGTGGGTGCCGGTGCGGCTCTTGCGGTTTCGCACTGGACCGACCTCACAGAGAACATCACCGAACGCGTGCTGGACCCACAGAACCTGGTATTGCTGTGGTTTGTCTACCCGGTGGTCAAGGCATTGCACGAGTTGGGGCATGCCTATGCGACGCGCCGCTGGGGTGGTGAGGTGCACGAAATGGGCATCATGCTGTTGGTATTTTCACCCGTGCCCTATGTGGACGCCTCGTCGGCCTGGGGCTTCGGCGACAAACGAAAGCGCATGGTGGTGGGTGCTGCCGGCATTGCGGTGGAACTGTTTTTGGGCTCCTTGGCCCTGTTTGTCTGGTTGACGGTAGAGCCCGGCGCCGTGCGCGCGGTTGCCTACAACGTGATGCTGATTTGCGGCATCTCCACGCTGCTGTTCAATGGCAATCCGCTGCTGCGTTTCGATGGCTACTACGTGCTGGCCGACGCCATTGAAATGCCCAACCTCGGATCGCGCGCCACGCAGTACCTGGGCTATCTGTTCCAGCGCTATGTACTGGGCGTGCGAGATGTGCAAAGCCAGGCCACCCAAACCGGAGAGCGTCTCTGGTTGTTTTTCTATGGCACGGTGTCCTTCGTGTATCGCATGTTCATCTCTTTCGTCATCATTCTGTTTATCGCCAGTCGGTTTTTTGTCGTCGGGGTGATTTTGGCGATTTGGGCCTTGGCCACGCAGTTGGCGATGCCGATCGGCAAGAGTATTTCCTTTTTGGTTAGCAGCCAGACCTTGCGGCGGCAACGGGGGCGGGCGTTGTCGACCAGTCTGCTGCTCTTGCTGGCGCTGGTGCTGATCACCTTTTTTGTGCCTGTACCGAGTTGGACGCGCACCGAAGGTGTGGTCTGGGTACCTGAGGAGGCACAGGTTCGCTCTGGCACCGAAGGCTTTGTGTCGGAACTGCTGGTACCAGCGAACAGTGAAGTGCAGCGTGGTCAACCCTTGCTGCAGGCGGAAGAACCATTTCAGGCAACCCGGGTTGCGGTGTTTGCGTCGCAATTGACCGAGTTGGCTGCCAAGTACGACGCATTGATTACGGCGGATAGGGTACAGGCGGCGATGGTGCGTGAGGAAATGGTGGCCGCCCGTGCCAACCTGAAGCGTGCGCGTGAGCGGTCTTCGGATTTGACGTACCGGAGCCCGTCGGATGGCCGTTTTATCGTACCCAACGCGGTCGACTTGCCGGGTCGGTTTCTGACCAAGGGCCAATTGATTGGCTATGTGGTGCATCCCCATGAATTGACGGTGCGCGTGGCCTTGATGCAGGACGATATTGCCATGGTGCGTCAGAAAACACGCGGTGTGGAAGTCATGCTGGCCGGTTGGGATGCGCGCCCGATTGCAGCAAAGATCAGGCGTGAGGTGCCCGGTGCGTCGACCCAGTTGCCGACTTCTGCCTTGGGCAGTGCCGGGGGCGGACTGATTGCCGTAGACCCGCGTGACAAGCAGGGTGTCACGGCTTTGCGCCAGGTCTTTCAGCTGGATCTGGAACTGCCCGAAGAAGTGCGTTCCGAATACCTCGGGTCGCGCGTTTACGTGCGTTTCCAGCACGACCTGGAACCTGCAGGCTTGCAAGCCTACCGCGCCCTGCGTCGACTGTTCCTGCGGCAGTTCAATGTCTAGCACCGCGGCCCTGCGACCTGGCATATCTCTGGGGCCGTACCCCGAGCGCGAGGATTTGCGTGATAGTTGGCTGGACCGCACCGCCACCAGTCTGGCAGGCTTTGTGCGCCAACGTGCCTCGGGTCGTACACCGGGTCACCAGGCGTTTTTGACCCTCGTAGAAGCCGAGGCCAAAGGTTTGGCGGAGGAATCCGACAAGCAGCTGAAAGAGCGCTTGCCAGACTTGCGTCGGCGTCTGTACAGCGAAGGCCTCGAAGAAGTGCTGGTGGCCCGTTGCTTCGCCCTGGTGCGGGAAGTGGCCGAGCGCCGCCTGGGACTTCGCCCGTTTGATGTGCAACTGCTGGGCGGGCGGGTGATGCTGGAAGGCAAGATAGCCGAGATGGAAACCGGAGAGGGCAAGACCCTGACGGCAACCCTGCCGGCCTGCGCTGCAGCGCTGGCGGGCATTCCGGTGCACATCGTCACCGTGAACGATTTTCTGGTGTTGCGCGATGCGGCCTGGATGAATCCGATCTATAAGTTTCTCGGCATCTCGGTTGGAACGATTTCTGAAGGCATGTCACCGGAGGAAAGGCGCGACGCCTATGCCTGCGATATTTGCTATGGCACCAACAAACAGATGGTGTTTGACTACCTGAAGGACCGCTTGATGCTGGCGGGTGACGCAAGAGGCATGCGCATGCAACTTGAAGGCCTGCATGTCGACCATGCGCGTGGCAAACGCCTGCTGATGCGTGGGCTGTGCTTTGTCATCGTCGACGAGGCGGACAGTGTGCTGGTGGATGAAGCGCGCACCCCGTTGATCATCTCCAGCGCCGGTGACAACAGCCAGGAGGAGCAAATCTACAGTGAGGCTGTGATGCTGGCCCGTCAACTGACGAGCGCAACAGATTTTGTGATTCGCCCGCGTGAGCACGACGTCGAACTGACCGAGGCCGGAACCCGGCGCGTGACGGATTTGGCCCAGCCCTATGGTGGTGTCTGGATGGGCCCCAGGCGGCGTGAAGAACTGATCCGTCGGGCGCTGTCTGCGATCTATCTGTTCCAGCGCGACAAGCAGTATCTGGTGCGCGGCGGCAAGGTGCAAATTATTGACGAGTACACCGGACGCATCATGTCCGACCGCTCCTGGGAACGCGGCCTGCACCAGATGATCGAGGCCAAGGAGGGTTGCACGATCACCGGCCAGCAGGAGACTCTGGCGCGCATCAGTTACCAGCGTTTTTTCCGCCGCTATTTACGCGTGGCCGGAATGACCGGTACTGCGCGTGAGGTGGGGCGAGAACTCTGGTCGGTCTACAACCTTTCGGTGGTGACGATTCCGACCAATCGCCCGGTGCGGCGCACCGGATCACCGGACCGTGTGTATCGCACTGCGGTCGAAAAATGGACGGCCGTGGTGGAATCGCTGCGCAGCCTTCACGCCGAAGGGCGTCCTGTCATTGTGGGCACCAGTTCGGTGGCTGCCTCGGAGCACTTGAGCGCACTCCTGTCGATTCACGGCTTACCGCATCAGGTGCTGAATGCGCGGCAGGATCAGGAGGAGGCCGAGGTGGTGGCACGCGCCGGAGAGCGCGGCCGGATCACCGTGGCGACGAATATGGCGGGTCGAGGTACGGACATTCGCATCACTCCCGATATTGCAGCGCTCGGAGGCTTGCACGTTCTGTCGACCGTGCGCCATGATTCCAAGCGGATTGATCGCCAGCTTTTTGGACGCTGTGGCCGACAGGGGGATCCCGGCAGCTACCAGGTGATCATTTCATTGGAGGATGAGATTTTTCATGGCTTTTTCCAACGCGCATAAAAGGCCAGTAGGTGCCGAAGATGGTTATATCGTGAC
>CAIQEX010000140.1 GCA_903870955.1 uncultured beta proteobacterium | reverse complement strand
GGATCGATCAACACACCCAGGTAACCCAGCGCAAGACACACTTCAGCACGCGTCGCCACATCGTGCTCGCCGATGCCACCGCTGAAAGCCAGCACGTCAAGACCGCCGATACAGGCAGTCAAAGCGCCCGTCTCGCGCACCACGCGGTGGATAAACAGGGCGATGGCTTTTTGCGCGTTGGCGCTGCCATCCTGACGTAAGCGACGCATGTCGGCTGATATTCCCGACACGCCGAGCAAACCACTTTGCTTGTAGAGCAGTGTTTGCAGGCGCTTGTGGTCCCAGCCCTGTTCCAGCAAATACAAGAGCACACCAGGATCCAGCGTGCCCGTGCGGGTGCCCATCACCAAGCCATCCAGAGCGGAAAATCCCATGGTGGTGGCCCGGCTCAATCCCTCAGTGGCAGCGCACAGACTGGCCCCATTGCCCAGATGCGCCATCAACACCCGCCCGTGCGCACGGGGTGTCAATTTCAGCAACGAGCCCATGACGAACTGGTAGGAAAGGCCATGAAAACCATAGCGGCGCACGCCTTGTGCACTCAATTCCTGTGGCAATGCAAAGGCATAGTCCACTTCGGCCAAGGTGGCGTGGTAGGCCGTGTCAAAACAAGCAACCTGCGGTAATTCCGGAAATGCCGTGAGAAACGCACGGATACCGGCCACATTGTGCGGCTGGTGCAGCGGTGCGAGTGAGTTGAGGTCACTGAGTTGAGACAGGATATCGGGCGTCACCACCACACTGGCCCTAAATACCTGGCCACCGTGTACTACCCGATGTGCCACCGCCTCAATGGCCGGCAGATGGGGCAATGTGGCCAGCAACTGGCGCAGGCTCTGCAAGGCAAGCGCAAAGGAGCCGCCGCCGCTGTCTGTGGATGGCGCCACCAAAGTCTGCTGCTGCGATTGCCCTTCGTAGTTCCACCCCATTACCGGCCGCCCACCGGGCTCCAGCCCCTCGGCATTGCCACTCAAGATGCTGGGCAACACCTTGCCATGCAACAGGGGGTGAATCGAAAATTTGAGCGAGGAAGAGCCTGCATTGACGGCAAGAATGGCCATAGGAATAGGTTCCGGTAATTGAGTCTGACTAGCTGACTTTTGGGGTCCAGCTCTGGCGAGCCTGGTCTCGACGGGCGTTGTGTGCTGCCAGTTTGGCAAGCAACGCAGAGGCCACCCGATTCATGGGGCCGTCAGCTCGGCTGGTGAGCGCGATCGGCACGCGTGCACCAAGCACCAGTCCTGAGCCCGAAGCGCCCGCCAGGTATTCGAGTTGCTTGGCCAGCATATTGCCGCTCTCCAAATCCGGCACCGCCATGATGTCGGCGTCACCAGACACTGCCGACACGATGCCCTTGATTTTTGCCGCATTGCGCGAAATAGCGTTATCAAAAGCCAGCGGACCGTCCAGAATGCCGCCCTTGATCTGACCACGCTCCGCCATCTTGCACAGCGCCGCTGCGTCCAACGTCGAAGGGATGTCAGGGTTCACCGTTTCCACCGCGGACAAAATGGCAACCTTGGGCACGGCAACACCCAGAATTCGGGCGAAGTCGATGGCGTTCTGGATGATGTCGACCTTTTCCTTCAGCGTCGGATGAATGTTCAATGCGGCGTCGGTGATCAATAACGGCTTGGGGTAAAGCGGCACGTCAAAGCGGAACACATGCGACATACGCCGCCCGGTGCGCAAAGCGGGCTGCTTGAGCACTGCGACGATGAGTTCGTCGGTGTGCAAACTTCCTTTCATGATCGCTTCCACATCCCCACTGGCGGCCAGGGATGCACCGCGCTCGGCCGCTTCATGGCTGTGCGCCACATTGACGATCTCAAAACCACGCAGGTCGAAACCACCTTCTTCGGCCACATGGCGTATGCGCAACTCGGGACCAATCAGCACCGGAATAATCAAGCCGTAACGCGCTGCATCCAGGGCGCCAGAGAGCGACTCCTTGTCGCAGGGATGCACCACCGCGCAACGTACCGGCTCTAGCCCATCGCCCTTGGCAAGCAAGTCCTTGAAACGCGCCTCCGGATCGAACAATTGAATGCGGGGCGCACTCACTTTTGCCATGCGCAGCTTTTGAATGGGTGCCCTCACCCCAGCCACCCCGCTAAGCACCAGTTCTCCGCGCTGATTGACCACTTTGCAATCAAACTCCACGCGGTGGTCTTGTGCCACCAATTTGTTCACGGTCGCGGTGACCACCAGCGTGTCGCCCACATGCACGGGTCTGACAAAGTGCAGGATCTGATCGAGGTAGACCGTTCCCGCACCCGGAAACTGATTCCCAAGCAGACCGGAGATCAGCGCGCCACCCCACATCCCATGCGCAACCACGCCTTGAAGCGAAGACCCTTGTGCAAAATCATTGTCCAAGTGCGACGGATTGGTATCGCCCGACACAGCGGCGAAAGCCTGAATATCCTCCAGGGTCAAAGATCGCAGTAAACGGGCACTCTGTCCGACAGAAATTTCGTCAAAGGTGACGTTTTCGATGTATTCGGTATCTGTCATGGGGGACTCGGGTTGTTAACTAATTGGCTGTCGCACCGCCGCGGTGGACCGATTCAATAATACTAGGGTAAACCCTTATTCTTAAGACATCCCGCAGGCAGTTGCTGGATATTTGATGTGTGTCAGTCTTTTTTGCCACACGGCTCGAAAAAGCCGACAAGCCCTCAAGTCAGCATTTCTTCGAGTCCGGCGCACATTTCGGCCAAAGGCGGCATTTCCTCGGTGATCCGATCCCAGCCCATCCCCAATCGCCCCGCCACAGTGACAGGAAAGCTGCTCTGCATTTCGTCAGGTGAGGTCTGTTGAATCGCGCATCTCCCAGCCCAGCTGCCCATGTGAACACAGGCCGCAGCGTCAGAATATTCCTTCGCATTCAAGGGGTCAACGACACTGCGCATGGCTGCAACGATAGGGTCCGGAAAATTCCAGATTTTGGCCAACTCGGCAGCCACATCGACATTGTGAAAACCCAAACGCTCGGTTTCCAGTGCGGCTCTGCCGGCATCCAAAACGTGCATTTCCCGGTCCAGGGTGAGTACCTCCTGCGGCAACACCACATGCATCTGCAACTGTCCGATACCGCTCATGAGGCCCACCGTAAATACGAGGTCGGCGTTCTCACCGACCTTTCCCGCAATCCAGCGAGCGGCACCTGCCGCATACAGGTTGTAGCGCCAGAACTGCTGCAAGTCCATGCCTTTGGTATTGCGAAAAGCCGCTGCCATGCCGTTGCCCAACACCAGATTGCGCACCATGACAAAGCCCAGCATGTGCAATGCATCCTCCACCGTTCCGATGGTGCGCGACAGGTGAAAGTAGGCTGAGTTGGCCAGTCGAAGCAACTTGGCTGTCAACGCCGGATCGGCGCTGATCTGCTCGGCAATTTGCTTGAAGGCCACATCTTCATCACTAAAGCTGGCAATCAGCTTTTGAGTGACGGCAGGTACGCTGGGCAGTTTGTGTGGCTGATCGAGAAGACTCTTGATATCCATTTGGCGCTTTCCCTGAACACAATGTAGTTCTGCACAGTCTATGCGCAGAAGGTGCTGCAATCATTGTGTCAGATCATCACACTGGTGTGACCACCATGCTATTGTTCAGGCAGCATTATTGGGGATTTCGCCATGGCCACACGCAGCCGCACCCGTTCGAAAGCCGTCACACCCACTTCCAGCACACACGCTGACGTGTCGGACGATTTCAGCAATTATCTGATTGACGCCCTGCAGCGCAGCGTGCTCTTCATGGACACCTTGCTGGACCGCGGCAACGCTTACCGGGACCATATCGCCCAAGGTACGCCGCCCCTTTTGAAGTTTGACCACGAATTGGTGCTGGATGGTGCCACGCTGCCCGAACCCTGCAATTACGCCTTGCTGCGTATCACACCGCCAGCAGATATGCCGCCGGTGAATGAAGCGTCGCGCCCTCTGGTGGTCGTGGATCCACGGGCTGGCCATGGTCCAGGTATCGGTGGTTTCAAGCACGACTCGGAGGTTGGAGTCGCCATGCGTGCAGGACATCCGGTCTACTTTGTCACTTTCAGACCGCAGCCAGTCGAGGGGCAAACCCTGTTCTCGGTGATGCATGCCGAGGCACAATTTCTGGAAGCCGTGATTGCCCGCCATCCCCGTTGCCCCTCCAAGCCCGTGGTGATTGGCAATTGCCAGGCTGGCTGGGCCATGATGGCGTTAAACGCGACACGACCCGAACTCTTCGGACCGTTAATGGTGGTGGGTGCGCCAATATCCTACTGGGCCGGAAGTTCCAAGTTGAACCCAATGCGTTACTCGGGTGCGGCCTTGGGTGGCTCCTGGTTGGCGTCGTTTACCTCGGACCTGGGTGCCGACCGCTTTGATGGCGCCTATCTGGTGGAGAACTTTGAAAAGCTCAACCCGGCCAACACCCTCTGGAGTCGCTATTACAAACTCTGGGCCAATGTGGACAGCGAGGCCGAGCGATTCCTGGAGTTTGAGCGCTGGTGGGGCGGCTACTTCCGCATGACGGGCAGCGAGATCGAAACCATTGTCGAGAACCTGTTTGTCGGCAACCGGTTGGCACGCGGCGAGGTGATGGACGGTGAAACACGAATTGATCTGCGCAATATCACCGCGCCCATCGTGGTGTTTGCCTCGCACGGCGACAACATCACACCGGTGCCCCAGGCATTGGACTGGATCATCGACACCTGGGGCGACGAGCGCGCCATTACTGCCGCTGGCCGCACCATCATTTATGTGCTGCACGAAAGTGTGGGCCACCTGGGCATCTTTGTCGGGGGGGAAATCGCCCGCAAGGAGCACGACCAGTTGGTCACCTCGCTGGACGTCATCGAGAGCCTGCCGCCGGGCCTGTACGAAATGAAACTCCAGGCCAAAGCGGGTCTGGAAACCCAGCGCTGGGACCAGTTGGAACCGGGCGACTACACCGTGCATTACGAACACCGCACCATGGCTGACATCCTGGCACTGAACCCGGAAGGCCGCGAGGAAGAGCAATTGTTCTCCACCATCGCCCAGGTCTCGGAGTTCAATGCCAACCTGTACAAAACCTGGATTCGTCCCTGGGTGAAATTGCTTTCCACGCGCGAGGTGGGCGATGCAATCGGCAAACTGCATGCGCTGCGTGTACAACGCGAACTCATTTCCGACGCCCTGCCCTTCGCCCCGGTGATTCGCGAATTGGCCCAACAGGTGCGCGCGCAACGCACCCATGCCAATCCGGACAGCGACATGAGCCAATGGGAGAAAAAGCTGGACGCCCAGATGACCGACGGACTGAACCAATTCCGCGACCAACGGGATGCGCAGTCGGTAGAACTGGCACGCAGCCTTTACGGCGCCAACGGTCTGGGCTTCTGGTTCAAGCCCGATGCACCCGACGCACAGGTGGCCCATGCGCGGGCCCAGGCCGACATCGAGCAAGCGCGTCAAACAGTTTTGAAGTCGATTACAAAGGGCGGAATTCCCGAGGCGGTGTGCCGCATTGTGGTTGCGGGCATGGTGTCGATTGGTTCTTTTGAGCGCCGAAGTTTGCGCCTCGCGCGACTGCTGACTCAGCTTCCGCAGGCCGAACGCAGCGCCATCCCCGCCAATGTGAACTGGGTGCAACTGCTCAAGGAGCAGGCCCGCATTGCGGCCGTGGCACCGGTTGAAGCTCTGAACTCCCTGGAGCAGTTATTGCCCGACAGACCAAGCCGTGAGCTTGCACTGGCTATTGCCGCGGCTGTCATGATGATCGAGCCCACGCTGTCGAACCCGCGTTCGGAGATCATCGAATTCCTGATCGGCACGCTGGGCGTAGACCCGGAGCGCGTGATAGGTCTGGCCAAGGTGCTCACCGACTCAGTTGACCAAACGGCTGCGTCAAAACCCGTTGCCAAGGCCAGCGCCAAACCCGCTTCCAAGACCAAGACCAAACGCAGCAAGCCCTGAATGTCTACAGGCGCGCGCCAAATTCTTTTGGCGCATCGTCAAGGCTCGTTCAGAGGGACTCCGGCTTGGCGCAAATAGTTTTGCACCTCGACACTGATGGGGCCCAGTGCACGCGCCTTGGCCGCCATCTCCGAGGCGCCACCGGTTTGCCCCAAGGCCGCCAACGAGACGGCCGCGCCAAGCAACCAGCGTTGCTCATTCGGGCGAATTTGAAGGGCCGTGGTGTAGGCATGCACACTGTCCTGGTGTCGACCCAGGCGCTGCGCGACATTGCCCCGCAAGGCCCAGGCATCGGCGTCGCGGCCCAATAGCGGCTCCAGTCGGGTAAGTCCATCCAGCGCGGCCTGCGGTCTGCCTTGCGCCAGTTGCATGCGACCCTGTTCGCGCGCGAGCGTTGCCAGGAGTTGGGTATTCGCAGCGGTCGAAGAGGACAGTGCGGAACGCTCGGCAATCGCCAGGGCTTGCTGTAGTAGTTCAATGGCAGCGTCATGCGAGCCCGCATTCCACAAGCCCTGCGCCTGGGCCAGGGTCTCACGTCCAGCCTGCAATTGGCGCACCTGCGCAGTCTGGCCGTCGGCGCTGGCACCGGCACCGGAACCTGCACCTGCACTGCTTACGGCCGCAGGTTGAGGCGCAGCGACTGTTTTCGGTGACGCGCTCTGCGAAACCGCCAAGCTGAGTTTGAAGTTTGCGCCGTCACTACCGGCGCCATTGGCAGGTCGGTCAGGTGGGGGGATTGACCTGTCGACGGTTTTGACGGATGGAGATTTGGCAGAGGTATTTGCCTTTGAAGCGATGCGGTCGGGCGGCTCCACGGAAACGGAATCTGCCTTAGGCGCAGGAGTTGCCGCTGCTGTTGACGCTGTTGACACAGTTGCCGTAACCGTTGCTGCGGCAGGCACTGGAGCCGTCTGGGTTGTCGGTTGAGACGCTACTGGCGCCCCTGCGTCGGGCGGCGATTTTTGCCACCACCAAAAAGCACCGCCGATCGCAACGGCCAGCAAGGCCAGCAGGATCAGTACCGCGACGGATTGATTGAAACCTCGGCGTGCAGTTGGGCGAGGCACGGCGGTTTCTCCCACGCTGGCGGTTCCATGGCGCAGCACCGGGGCCCCGGACTTGTTGTCCAGTT
>CAIQEX010000139.1 GCA_903870955.1 uncultured beta proteobacterium | reverse complement strand
GGGTGCTCCCAACCACATCGAGCGGGTCGAAAGCGGCCTCTTGTCCTGGGGCGGAGATACCACACCGGACAGCAACCCATTCGAAGC
This sequence comes from uncultured beta proteobacterium, assembly GCA_903870955.1. Taxonomy (GTDB): domain Bacteria; phylum Pseudomonadota; class Gammaproteobacteria; order Burkholderiales; family Burkholderiaceae_C; genus Allorhodoferax. Next base: position 4,357 of record CAIQEX010000139.1, on the reverse strand, counting down.
CAACATGGGCAAGTACGTCGACGTAAACACCCCGGTGAATTACATCGGCAAGGCGGCCTTGCAAAAGGTTGCCGCTGAGGGGCCGGCGCGCCTGTTCGTTGGCTTGATTCTGGATGGCACGGCGCCCTCTGCCTGGCCTTTGATTGAACGGGTGCCGGTTTCTGCCAATGGCAAAGTGGTGGGTACCATGTCGGCGGTGGTTTACTCCCCCCGTTTGGGTCGCACCATCGGGCTTGCCCAAATCGAACGTTCAGCGGTGGAGGCCGGAGGCCGCTTGGAGGTGCATGCGCCTAACGGCGTGCAAGGTGCGGTGCTGTCGGCATTGCCTTTTGCATGAAAAATCTGTGCAGCGAGCGGGCTTACACCTCCAGGTTGTCGATCAGCCGCGTGTTACCCAGCTTCGCCGCTGCCAACACCACCAGCGCGTCACCGGGTTGTGGCGCCTGTAGGTCGACGCGGCGGCGGGCCACCACGTAATCCGGTTTCCAGCCGGCGCTTGCCAATTCAGACATGGCCTGGGCTTCCAGCGCTGCATAGTCTGAGCGGCCCGATCGAATGCCATCGGCTACTGTTTTGAGGCATTGCGAAAGCAATACCGCCTGCCGTCGCTCTTCGGCGTTCAGGTAACCATTGCGGGAGGACATGGCCAGACCATCTTCCGCACGGCGGGTATCGATGCCCACGATCTCGACCGGCATCGCGAACTGCTGCACCATTTGGCGTATCACCATCAATTGCTGGTAGTCCTTTTTGCCGAACACAGCGGTGCGCGCCTGTGTCGCGCTGAGCAGCTTCATGACAACCGTGGCGACACCGGTAAAAAAGCCCGGGCGGAACTCCCCTTCGAGGATGTTGGCCAACTCTGGTGGCGGCTGGATTAAAAATGTTTGCGGCTGCGGGTAGAGCTCTTTTTCGGAGGGTGCAAAGACGATGTCGCAGCCCACGGCTTCCAGCTTGTCGCAGTCATCTTGCAGGGTGCGCGGGTAGGTGTCGAAATCTTCTTTGGGTCCAAATTGCAAGCGGTTTACAAAGACCGTGGCCAGTGTCACGTCGCCCAAGGGTTTGGCGGCTTCCACCAGTGCAATATGGCCCGCGTGCAGGTTACCCATCGTGGGCACGACCGAAGGGTGACGAAAAAGTTTGAGCCGCTCGCGCAGTTCGGAAAGCGTGTGGATGATTTGCATCGGTGGCAAAAGCTAAGAAGGGGTTACCAGGCGTGAACCGCGTTGTCCGGGAAACTGCTGTTCTTGACGGCGGCCACATAGGCTTCCATGGCGCCGCGCACCGAGCCTGCGTCCTGCATGAAGTTGCGCACAAACTTCGGCATCTTGCCCAGGTTCATACCCAGCATGTCGTGCAACACCAGCACCTGTCCGGCGGTGCCGTTGCCAGCTCCGATGCCGATGGTGGCGCATTGGGTGAGTTCAGCCGTCAGTTCCTCGGCAATCTGGTGCGGCACCATTTCCAGCACCAGCATGGTGGCACCGGCGTCCTGCAATTCGTGCGACTGTTTGCGCAGCAGATCTGCACTGGCTTCGGTTTTACCCTGCACCCGGTACCCGCCCAAGGCGTGCACGGTTTGCGGTGTCAGACCCAAATGGGCGCAGACCGGAATGCCGCGCTCAACCAAAAAACGCACGGTGTCCGTGGTCCAGCCTCCGCCTTCCAGCTTGACCATGTGCGCACCGGCCTGCATCAGCACGGAGGCGCTGCGGATGGCCTGCTCGCGCGATTCGTGGTAACTGCCAAAGGGCAGATCGCCAATCACCCAAGCCGTGGCCTGTGCGCGGTACAGCCCGCGGGTCACGCTTTCGGTGTGGTAGCGCATGGTGTCCAGACTGACACCTACCGTGCTGGCCAGGCCCTGGCAGACCATGCCCAACGAGTCGCCGACCAGGATGCTTTCGACACCGGCAGCATCGGCGACCGCAGCAAAGGTGGCGTCGTAGGCGGTGAGCATGGTTATCTTTTCGCCCCGGGTGCGCATCTCCTGCAGGCGCGGCAGGCTCATCGGCCTGCGACTGGGCATGGGCGATGCCGGAGCAAACGTGCCATAGGGCGTGGCATGCAGGGCGGCCGCGGGACCCGTTGTGGCTTCGGTCATGACAGCTCTCCGAAGAGGGGCCGCCCCAAGGAGAGCAAAGCCCCCTTGGAGGAAAACGGGTACACAAAGTGACAGTTGTGGGGGCTCATATCTTTCTCCGTGAAAGCGAAAGTGGCCCGAATACTAACCCCTAAAGAGGGAGCATTAAGTGGGCGAATAGGCCAGACGCACATAAATCGGCGCAAAGGCTTCGGCCTGGGTAATTTCGATCAGGGTTTCCTTGGCCAATTCCAGCATGGCGATAAAGGTCACCACCAGAACCGGCGTACCCAGTTCGGGGTCGAACAAGTCTTCGAAGCCGACGAAGCGCTTGCCCTGAAGCTTGCGAAGGACAATGCTCATGTGTTCGCGCACCGACAACTCGGCACGGCTGATCTTGTGGTGCTGAACCAGTTTGGCGCGCTTGAGGATGTCGCGCCAGGCCTCCTGGAGGTCGACTAAATGCACATCCGGAAAGCGTGGCACCAGGCTCTGCTCGATGAAGATGCTGGCTTTCAAAAAATCGCGACCCCATTGCGGCACCGCATTCAGTCGCGCGGCGGCCAGCTTCATCTGCTCGTATTCCAGCAGTCGGCGCACCAGTTCGGCACGCGGGTCTTCGGCTTCTTCTCCCTGCGCCACCTTTTTAGGCGGTAACAGCATGCGCGACTTGATCTCGATCAGCATCGCCGCCATCAGCAAATACTCGGCGGCCAGTTCCAGATTGCGCTTGCGGATCTGGTCCACGTAGACCAAATATTGCTTGGTCACGCTCAGCATGGGGATGTCAAGAATGTTGAAGTTCTGCTTGCGGATCAGGTACAGCAACAAGTCCAGCGGACCTTCGAAGGCCTCCAGAAAGACCTCCAGCGCGTCAGGCGGGATGTACAGATCGGTCGGCAGCGCAAACAGCGGCTCACCGTACAGGCGGGCCAGCGCGACCTGGTCCACCACCTCGGGCATGATGGCGGACAAACGGATTACTTGTTATTGGTTTGGTAAACGTAGGGCTTCTGCTTCACTTTCGCACTGCGAAAGCCCATCAGTGCCAGGCGGTCGATCGCCTTGTCCCACAGCAGGGAACGGCCCTTTTGCTGGTCGACTTCCAGTGCGGGCTTGAGGGTCTTGAGCTGGTCCAGAAACTGGGTGGCATCGGACTTGTAATCGGGGCGGCGAAATATATTCATGGATAACCTCTTTGCTCTATTTTACGGCGTGCTGGGTCGGGTCGGCGCATCCAGATGGTCCAGCCCCGAACTACCCTCGATGGCGCTGGCGACATCCGGATAAATATTGTGGCTGCCGACTTTCCCGACAAAGCCGCAGCGATTGGCGATGTCCAGGGGTTGGTGCATCAGGCCGCAAATCACCAAACGCACCCGATTTTTGTCGCAGGCCCTGGCCAGATCGTTCAGGCTATCGGCACCACTGGAATCCACATAAATCACATTCTTGAGGTCCAACAGCAGCGTGCGCTCGGGCAAATGGTCCTGCAGGTCTTCGATCAACTTGACCGCGCCAAAAAACAGCGCGCCATACAGGCGGTGCGCCGATACCTTGCCCTGTAAGCCGGTCAGAGCAGGATAGTCGGCATCTGTGAGTGCTTCTGTGCGAGAGAGGCTGGAGATGCGGTAAATAAAGGTAATGCAAGCCGCTACCAGGCCCACTTCCACCGCAACGGTCAGGTCAAACACCACCGTCAAAAAGAACACCGCCAACAGCGTTGCGCGATAGGGCATGCGGTATTGGCGCAGGTGCACAAATTCGCTCCACTCGCCCATGTTCCAGGCCACAAACATCAGAATCGCGGCCATGGCCGCCAGGGGAATGTCCTGTGCCAGAGGGGCCGCTACCAGCATTACCACCAGCAGGGTCAACGCATGCACCATGCCGGCAACCGGTGAATTGCCACCCCCTTTGACATTGGTCACCGTGCGGGCGATGGTGCCGGTGGCTGGCATGCCACCAAAAAAAGGCGTGATGAAATTGGCGATGCCTTGCGCCATCAGTTCCTGATTCGGGTTGTGGCGGTCATCAATCATGCCGTCGGCAACGCGCGCGCAGAGCAGCGATTCAATCGCCCCCAGCATGGCCAGGGTGGTGGCGGGAATAAACAAGAAACGTACTGTCTCCCAGGAGAATGCCGGCCAAACCAGCCCCGGCAATGACGAAGGGATGCCGCCGAATTTGCTGCCGATCGTCTGCACTGGCAGTTTGAATACCGTCACTGCGACTGTTGCCAGCACCAGCGCCAGCACCGAACCGGGAACCAGT
>CAIQEX010000138.1 GCA_903870955.1 uncultured beta proteobacterium | reverse complement strand
TGCATCCAAAACCAAAATGTCGTCGTACACGGTGTACTTGTTGCGGTACTCCGCCAGCCGCGCATGCAACTGACTTGCGGAGCGCTCCGTTGGCTCCAGCACAAAGCTGACCAAGGGTGCGTCGGTGGCAATAAACCCCACGTCGGCGGTGCGCTCAAACAAATTGCGCACCAGAATATCGATCGCCACCTGCGCCTTGGACGCCAGGTCGTGCAGGCAATTGGTCATGTGCGTCTGCGCAATCTGCTCCACCATCTCGCCAGACAACTGGCTGAAGGCTGAGCGCGTATGTTCCAACGTGCTAATAAAACCGGAAGAATCCGAAGGACTCACTACACGCGCGGTGGTCTCGATTACTTTCCAGCTCAAGTCCAGCCGTTTGAGCGACTTTTCCAGCTTCTGCAAGGACTGCATGCGCGGCGCAATGACTTGTTTGGCAGTAATCATTTTTGGTTTGGATGGGGTCTGTGTTCCCTTTCACGCATGCAAAAAGCGCACCACAAAGGGACCTGAGCGCACAACTTGCATGCAGCACAACATTTATAAAACTGTTTGTATGTTCAATGGTGGATGCCCCGAGTTGGTTAGAGTCAGCACAACTCTGAGGAACTGAAAAATGATTAAGGCTTGCGTGTTTGACGTCTTTGGAACGCTGGTGGATTGGCGCACGTCGATCGCCCGAGAAGCAGAGGCGGCACTGTCACCGCTGGGCATCGCGCTGGATTGGAGTGCGTTTGCGGATGCATGGCGCGATCAATACCAGCCCGCGATGGAGGAGGTACGGTCCGGTCACCGCCCCTTCTCAAAACTCGACGCATTGCACCGCAGAAATCTCGACGTGATTTTGCGCACTCATGGGATTAACCATTTGGATGAGACAACGCGCGTCCACTTGAATCTTGCATGGCACCGACTGGATGCGTGGCCTGACGTGACGCCCGGATTGAATGCCCTGAGGCAAAAGTATTTATTGGCCCCGTGCTCGAACGGAAATATTTCACTCATGGTGAACCTGGCACGACGCAATGGGTTTTTATGGGACGCCGTTCTCGGTGCTGAACTGGCGCGGGCTTACAAACCCATGGCGATTGTGTACACCGCAACAGCCGCTGCGTTTGACCTCAAACCCGAAGAAACCTTGATGGTGGCCGCGCATTCGTCGGACCTCGCCGCTGCTGCTGCCGCAGGCCTTCGAACAGCCTTCGTTGCGCGTCCAGACGAAATGGGTCCAGGCCTGGGCGAACGTGCGCCGACCACGCCGGTGGACTATTCAGTGCAAAGCATTTTGGAACTGGCTGGGATGTTGGAAGCCTGACGCGCAGCCAGGCACTCTTAACGCGCGAGGCGTCTGCGGATGGTGGGCCAAAGCAGGTTGACTGCCAGCCCACCCATCACCAAAGCGGCGGCCACCAGCTTCCAGGCTGGCAGCGATTCGCTCAGCAGCCAGCTGGACGCACCCATGCCAAACACCGGCACCAACAGCGCCATAGGCGTGATGGTGGCAGCCGGATGGCGCGCCAGCAACCAGCCCCACGCGGCATACCCAAAGAGTGAGTTCCCCCAGGACTGCCAGGCCACGGCGGCCCAGGTGCCCCAACTGGCATCGCGCAAGCCCGTGACGATGGCGTCACCCCCTTCAAACACGTACGACAGCACAAACAGCGGTGGCACGGAATAGGCGCTGGACCATACGACATAGGCCAGCATATTGCTGGGCTTGCCTTCTTTGGCTGCGATATTGCCGCCAGCCCAACTAAGTGCCGCACCCAAGATCATGACCAGGCCAAGCACCGTGGTCGTGCCGTCGGTGTGCATGCCGATATTGGCGATACCGGCGGTGGCCAACAGCAAGGCAAACCACTGGAATGGCTGCACCCGCTCGCCATTCATGCGCATCGACAACCCGATGGTGAAGAACACCTGGGTCTGCACCACCAGCGAGGCAATGCCGGGAGAAATATGGCCGTTGATGGCCAGGTACAACAAACCGAATTGCCCGACACCAATCAACACGCCATAGAGCGCCAGGTTGCGCCAGCCCACGGTGGGCCGGGGCAAAAAGAACAATGCGGGGAACAACGCGAACGCAAATCGCAGCCCGGCAAACAGCAAAGGCGGCAGATGACCCAACGCCAATTTGATGACAACAAAGTTGGTACCCCACACCGCGACAACCGCGAGCGCGAGCAGGAAATGGCGAATAGGAAGCGTGGCGGGCATGCGGCTATTGTGCGTGCGTAACCCGGCCCAAACCGCAGTCCGGTGTCGCGGCCGTTCCAGTATTCAAACCACCTTGCCCACTTGCAAGGCCGAGATTTGCGCCGCGTCCAACCCCATCTCGGTCAACACCTCCTGCGTGTGCTCGCC
>CAIQEX010000137.1 GCA_903870955.1 uncultured beta proteobacterium | reverse complement strand
TTCTTTGGCGGACGCCTGAACGAGCACTATCACAAGGCCGGCATGTCCTACGTGGAAGTCTTTGACTCTCCAGTGGCGATGAAGTTGATCAAGGAAATTCTGGCAGATTGGGTCAACGACGGTTTCGACCCTTTCGCCGCTCCGATGGAGACAGGCGATGCAGCCTTCGGTGAAAAGAACGGCAGCAACCTCAAGGCGATCGACCGCTTCCGGGTGGCAACCAAGCGTATGCCAGGCCTGAAGGGCGACTCTCCCCTGCGCGAGGAATCCAATGGCTACTCGATCAACCGCGCGTTTGCCGATGTTGCACAGGACCAACCCGAGATCAAGGCTGAGCCCGGCTTTGAAGACGAGTTGCATGCCTTCAATTTGTTTGCCTATCTTTCGCGTTCGGATGTCACCTGGAACCCTTCGGTGACGTCGGTGTGCAAGAACAGTCTGTTCTGCCCCACCACGGAGGAATACATCCTGCCCATCATTCACGGCAACGACCGCGTGGAGTGGTTCTTTCAGATGTCCGACGAAATCATGTGGAACATTACCGATAAGGAAACGGGACGTCCGCGTGCACGCGTGTTGATGAAGGCCGGCGACGTCGCGGCCATGCCTGCGGATATCGGACACCAGGGTTTTTCCAAGAAGCGTTCAATGCTGCTGGTTTGGGAAAACGTCAATCCCAATATCGTGAAGATGCATGAATCGGGAGAACTCCCGGCATATCCGGTAGAGTTTTAAAGTCAATCAGATAAATAAGTAAGTTGTCGGGTGGCGATCACGCATTGGGTCGTCACCCGCACTATTTTTGGAAGTAACACAATGGGTTGGAGCGAACACCGGGACTGTCCCAAGGCTGGCACGCGCCTTTGTGCGCTCAGCGATATCCCGGACCAAGGCGGGTTTGAGGTGGCCTTTGGCGAAGGCGATGAAAACTTCCGGATTCTGTTGCTAAGGCAAGGCGATCTTTACTGGACTTATCGGAACCAGTGCCCGCATTTTTCGTTGCCGCTGAACTTTCATCCCCAGACCTTTGTGGTGATGGATGCCATGGTGATCTGCGCGCACCACACGGCGTTTTTTAATTTCAACGATGGTGTCTGTGTAGACGGACCCTGTGCGGGGACCGGTCTGGTGCCCCTGCCTTCGACTTTTTCTGATGGAGAAATTTACTTTGGGGAGTCGGAAACCTACTAGGATGTAGCCTTGCTAAAGTTTGCTTAGCTCTACGGAGGCGCTACATGGACATCAAGAACTTAAAGATATCAACCTTGTTGGTATTTGGATTCGGATCATTGGCGCTACTGATTGCCCTTTCGGGCGCTTTTGCCTGGCAAAGAAACAAGGCCATTGGCAGTTCCACGACGCAGATGGTGGAGGATCGTTACCCCGTCATCGTCGCATTGCACACCATTGAAAACGGCATAAACCGGACCGCGCGTTCCATGCGCGAGATGTTCTTGATCACCAACGCACGGATGTTGGACGAAGAGATTCAGTCCGTCGTCAAGGCCCGTGACGCGACGGACGCCAGTTTGAAAAAACTGCAGACCGATGTCACCTCGGATGGTGGTAAGGCCGCAGTGACCAAGCTGCTCAATGCCAATGCCAAATACCATGCGCTGCAGGACAAGTTTCTCGACTTGATTCGCGATAGCAAAATGGACGACGCCAAGGGCCTGATGTTGGTTGACATTCCCGAGCCGCAGGATGCGACTTTTCTGGCGCTGCAAGAGGTCATCCAGTTTCAGGAAGGCCAGATTCAGGAATCCAAAGACCGCATCCAGTCCGCCTTGGGTGTTGCCAATGTCTCGAACCTTGCGTTTACGGCATTGGGGCTTGGATTTGCGGTGCTGATGGGATGGGGCATTACCCGCGCCATTACCAAGCCGATCAACAATGCCGTGGCCATCGCAAGCTCGGTCGCGAATGGGGATTTGAGCACGCAATTCGAGGTCAGTGGCGACAATGAAATGGCCCACTTACTCACGGCCATGCGCAATATGCAGTCCAGCCTTATCAAGTTGGTGCACAACGTTTTGCGTGGGTCGCACGGCGTAGCCAATTCCAGCACGGAGATCGCGCAGGGCAACCATGACTTGTCAGCGCGCACGGAAAGTCAGGCCAGTTCGCTGGAAGAAACGGCCGCATCTATGGAGCAGCTCAGCGCGCAGGTCAAACACAATGCCGACAATGCACGGCAAGCCAATCAACTGGCTTCCAGCGCGTCTGTCGTTGCGGTTCGCGGTGGTGAGGTTGTGGGTCGCGTGGTGAATACGATGAAGGAAATTAACGATTCATCCCGCAAGATTTCCGACATCATCAGCGTGATTGATGGCATCGCTTTTCAAACCAATATTCTGGCCCTGAATGCTGCCGTCGAAGCCGCCCGCGCCGGGGACCAGGGCCGTGGTTTCGCGGTGGTTGCGAGCGAAGTCCGCTCGCTGGCGGGAAGAAGCGCAGAGGCCGCAAAAGAAATCAAGAGTTTGATCAGCGCCAGTGTCGAACGGGTGGAGCAAGGAACGGTGCTGGTCGATGAGGCAGGCACAACCATGACGGAAGTCGTAAATTCGATTCGCAAGGTGAGTGATCTGGTCGGCGAGATCAGTTCCGCCAGTAACGAACAGGCGGCCGGCGTGGCGGAAGTGGGCGAGGCCGTTGCGCAGTTGGATCAGGCAACCCAACAGAACGCGGCGTTGGTGGAGCAGATGGCAGCTGCTGCGAGCAGCCTGAAGTCCCAGGCGGGTGAACTGGTGCAGACGGTGGCAGTATTCAATTTGGGTGCCAACGAAAGCGTCGTTAAAGCTCTGGTGCGCTCACCCGTGCCGAAGAAGACAAACTTCAAGGGCGGAGAGCGTCGCGCCAAAGAAGCAGCACCACCCGTCAAGACGGAAGCGCCCGCAGCGCCTGTGCATACCGCAAAGGCAGCAGCACCCAATCCGGCGGAAGAAGAATGGGAAACTTTCTGAGTTGAGGCTATCCCCGCTTTGATTTTTCGGCAGCCCATTCCCAGGCAGTGTCTGACAACGCAAGCACCCGTTCTGCGCCGCCGAAGTATTTGGCCACGGAGTTTTCGGAGCCCAGCTTCTGTCCTTCGACCTCCATGGCGATGAGCAGATAGGCGCGCCATGGTCCGTCCGCTGTCAGTAGCGCCTGCCTGGCGGGTTCCGGCAGCGCAATTTTCTGTACGACATCGGCCAACTCCTGCTTGAGTATGGAACCCAGCATGGATACCAACCCCAGAGTGAAGTAATTTCCCGGCATCGCCTCACTGCGATCAATCGCCAGCAGTTCAAGAAAGCGGGACCTCCAGAGTGCAATTTCTTCGAGCGCTGTCGAGACCTTGCGCGTGCCCGAAAAGCGCAGCAGCATGACAGACAGTATCCGATAGAGTTCGTCGCGACCCAGCGTCAGAACGGCTTGCTCAATGTTCTGAACGCCCTGATGGTTTGCATAATTTGCGCTCTTCATCATGCTGAGCAAGCGGTAGGTCAAGCCGACGTCACCCTTGATGTCATTCACCACGGTCGAGAATTCACCGTCTGAAATGAGCAAATTCATGAGGCCCATCAGACGCATGACGTCAGGCGGAATCGGTTGCCGCCCGGTCTTGTCCGACGCCACCTTGCTCAGAGTGAATGCACCGCAAACGTAACTGATGCTTCCCTGAAGTGCCGCCTCCAGGTCCTCCTCGCTGCGCAGATCGGTGGCGATAGTCGGCAGTTCCTTCAACGCCTCCGGCCAAGTACTCCGTGCAGCGATCAACGCGGATACGGGTGCCTCGCCTTGCTGCAGCAGGACAAAGTCCGGCATCAAGTCAAGCTTGTACTTTTCCATTTCAATCAGGTTGGCATCCCATCCCACTTTCGCTCCAGCCGATCGCAACTTGTGAGCGAATTGAAGCACCTTGTCTATCTGGAGTTCAAGCTCTGATGGATCCCGCTGAAATTCAATACCGATCCAAATGCCTGCACAACTCTGGAGTTGCAAATCGGGATCAAGAAAATGCGCCGGAATCCTGGCCAAGCCGATCTTGTCCGCTTTCTCGACCAGACATGCCGAGGCAATGGCACAGGCAACGTAGGCAGATTTCACGCGCTGGTCAGGCGACAGGCTCATTCGCGAAATAACACCCGCCGGTATACAGAATTCGTAACCAACGACTTCCCCCGTATTCGCAATGACCGGCCTGCGGGCCCCAATTCCGATCCAGGCGTCTTGCGCAATTTCCGCCGTGGGGTGGACATCCGTCGCGACTTCCAGCGGCTTCACCTGCGCTATCTGAGCTGTCGCGTGCTTGCTCTTGGAGGGAACTATTCCGGATATCAATCGCCGAATAAATGACTTCACTACAACTTCCTTTTTTGAAGCTCGCTTGACGCGCCCCTGTCTTACCTCCGCACACGCGAAAAGTGAGGTCTCCATCGTGGTGCAACTCTAGCTGGTATCTCTTCCAATTTCCATGGAATGCGCTTTTCAGCACATGCGACCCAATTACCTTCGCGTTCGAATTGAGGCGAATCTGCACGCGCAATAAGCTGCGGCGGGCGATGAATCACGCAACTTCGACGTAGTTTTTGGCGTGATGACGGTGGCGCAAATGCTTGCCTTGTTTGGCTTGGGGATCAATTTTTGGCAATTGGACCAATTTTTTGCAATCTGCAAATTTTGTTAAATCCGGTAATAAGTCACACTTTTATCGATTTGTGCGTTGTTACAGATTGTTTCAAAGGGCATCCAGGCCGGATACTCAAATTGCCAAAAAGCGAAACGGTCTACGC
>CAIQEX010000136.1 GCA_903870955.1 uncultured beta proteobacterium | reverse complement strand
TTTTGTCATCATGTCGCGCCCGGTATCGCGCATGGTCTTGATGACTTGATCCAGCGATACAAAATGCGTGCCATCGCCGCGCAGCGCCATGCGCGCGGCGTTCAGGGCCTTGATGGAACCCATGGCATTGCGCTCGATGCAAGGGATTTGCACGCGCCCGCCTACGGGATCGCAGGTCAGGCCCAGGTTGTGTTCCATGCCGATTTCGGCGGCGTTTTCCACCTGCTGGGGCGTGCCGCCCATCACGGCGGCCAGACCTGCGGCAGCCATCGAGCAGGCCACGCCGACCTCGCCCTGGCAGCCCACTTCGGCACCGCTGATCGAGGCGTTTTCTTTATACAACTGGCCGACAGCGCCGGCGGTGAGTAAAAAGTCGCGCAGGCCTTTTTGGTTCGCGCCTGAAATGAAGTTCAGGTAGTAGTGCATCACCGCGGGAATGATGCCGGCCGCACCGTTGGTTGGCGCGGTGACCACGCGGCCACCGGCGGCGTTTTCCTCGTTGACCGCCATGGCGTAGACGTTGACGAAATCCAGAATCGTGAGTTGGTCGCGCAGCGCCTGTTCGGGGTGCGCGCTCAGCGTGCGGTGCAACTCGGGCGCGCGGCGCTTGACCAGCAGGTTGCCGGGCAGGCGGCCTTCGGTGCGAATGCCACGCTGCACGCAGGAGCGCATGGCTTCCCAAATGCGGTCCAGCCCGGCGTCCACCTCGGCATCGGTGCGCCAGGAATGTTCGTTGACGCGCATGATCTGGGCAATGCTCAAACCGGTTCCGGCGCAGATGCCCAGCAGGTCGTCGCCGCTGGAAAAGGGGTATTTGACCTTGGTCGGATCAGAGACGATGGCCGGACCGTCCATGGGGGAATCAGCCTCTTCCTGCGACACCACAAAACCGCCACCCACCGAGAAATAACGGCGTTCGGTCAGCAGCGCGCCGTCGGCAGCAAAGGCAACAAACTTCACACCATTCGAGTGATACGGCAGGGCCTCGCGACGCAAGAAGGTGAGATCGTTCTTCTCGCTGAAGGGCAACGGGTGGGTTCCGGCCAGCAAAATCTTTCCCTCATGGCGGATGTGCTTCAGGCGTGGCTCGATGGTGTCCGGGTCAATCGTGTCGGGCATCAGCCCTTCCAGACCCAGCATCACCGCCTTGTCGGTGCCGTGGCCCTTGCCGGTGGCACCCAAGGAGCCGTACATGCGCACTTCAATCCGTGCGATGCGGTCGATCCAGCCTTCCGATCCCATGCGTGCGGCAAACATCGCCGCTGCCTTCATCGGTCCCACGGTATGGGATGAAGATGGCCCGATGCCAATCTTGAACAGGTCAAAAACGCTGAGTGCCATGGTGAATGTGCTCTAGTTAGGACGCGCGGTAACGAAGGCTGGTCACGCCATCAGGCGGGTGCAGGGAAGTTGCGGCACAGCGCGGTGATGCGGCCGGCGACTTCTTTCTCGACGCTGGCGAGATCACCTTTTGCAGCCATGCAATCCATCACATCGCACATGGCGGTGGCCACTTGCTCGCACTCGGCCACGCCGAAGCCGCGCGTGGTGATAGCCGGGGTGCCGACGCGGATGCCACTGGTGACAAAGGGCGACTGCGGGTCATTCGGCACCGAGTTCTTATTCACGGTGATTTGGGCGCGGCCCAGTGCCGCATCGGCGTCCTTGCCGGTCAGGCCCTTGGCCACCAGGCTGACCAGCATCAGGTGGTTGTCGGTGCCGCCGGAACTCACGGCAAAGCCACGCGCCATAAAGATGGCGGCCATGGCACGGGCGTTGGCGATCACCTGCGCCTGATAGGTCTTGAACTCGGGCTGCAGCGCTTCCAGAAAGGCCACAGCCTTGGCTGCAATCACATGCATCAGCGGGCCGCCCTGGGTACCGGGGAAGACCATGGAGTTGAGCTTCTTCTCGATGTCCGGGTTGGCACGGCACAGAATCATGCCGCCGCGCGGACCGCGCAGGGTCTTGTGGGTGGTGGTGGTGACCACGTCGGCGTAGGGCACGGGGTTGGGGTACAGCCCGGCGGCTACCAGTCCGGCGAAGTGCGCCATGTCCACCCACAACAGCGCGCCGACCTTGTCGGCAATGGCGCGGAAGCGGGCGAAGTCCAGGTGGCGGCTATAGGCGGAGTAACCGGCGACGATCATTTTGGGCTTGCAGACCACAGCTTGTGCTTCCAGCGCGTCGTAGTCGATCAGGCCGGTGG
>CAIQEX010000135.1 GCA_903870955.1 uncultured beta proteobacterium | reverse complement strand
GGGCAGCACGGTTTACAACGCGGTCAAGGGTGGAAAGCCCAATACCGGCCGATTGCTGGCCGATGCGCTGGGTGTGGACGAAGCTGGACTGAAAAAGATCGTTGATGCGGCCAATGCTGCCCCTGATTCAATTGTGGACGGCTCTAAGCTGACGCTGGGTCAGGCGCTGCAGCAGCAGGGTGCCAACATTCCCGAAGCCAAGATGCTCGAGCGGATCGTGGCCGGTGGACCTGGTGGCGACAAGCTCCTGAAACAGTACCAGGATCAGGCAACTGCACGCATGACCGCTTTGCAGGGTCAGGGCGCTGAGACTTACATGGGCGCAGCTCGTGAAGAAGCGACCAAGCAAGGAGACAAGATCGGGGCAGTGTTGCGCACTCAGGCTGGTGACGACAAGGCTGCCGCGCGCGCCGCATGGGAAGCTGTGCACGGTCGGGCGGCGCAAGATGGCGTGAGCCTGCAGCTGCCACTCCAGGACATGGAAGCCGCCATGGGTCCGCTGGGCCGTGGATCTGTGGTGCCGGCCAAGGATGCGCGCAATGTTCTGCAGGTAGCCAAGGACATTGGCACCGAAGAATTGCCCGCGGTGGTTCCGTTGAAAGCTGGACCAGTGAGCAAGTCTCAGTCCCTGGAGCAGGCCGTGCGCGCTGCCGGGGGCATTCGTGGTGGTTCTGGCGAGCTGCGGGATCTGGGGATCAAGCAATCCGGCACCACAGGGCTGATCAATAACAAGACCGGGCGCGAGGCCGATCTGCTGGCCGAGGAAATGCACCGCCGTGGCTTCATCCCTGATGCCGATCCAGCCACGCTGTTTGATGCGCTGCGCAATGGTGGCGGGCGCAAGCTCTACGCCAATGACCAGGTGGAAAGCAACGCATTGCAGCGCATGGCCGAGGCCGCCATGGGCGATGCTCCGGAGGCTGAGCGCATTGCCAAGGCTGTACCGTTTGCTGAGTTCCAGCGTCTGCGCCGGGATTCTGGCTCATTGGCTGCCAAAGCTGGCGAGCGGGCTGGCGGCGAGACTGAGGCCGGTGTGCTGGCCAAGATCCAGGAGCTGCTGACGCGCCGGGCTGACGATGCTGCCAATGGCATGGGCATGGAAGGCGACAACGTGACGCCGGAATTCTTGGCCCAATACAACCGGGCGCGGGGCATGACCAAGGCCAATGCGGAGCGCTACAAGGGCGGCAACAACATCACGTCGATCCTGCGCAAGCCAGTCGGGCAGGAATACACGCTCAATGGTGACGAAATCGCAAACAAGCTCTGGCACGGTGGTGCGGGCCTGGCCGGTGATGTGACCAACTTGAAACAGGTGCTTTCGGGTGACAACTTCGAGCCCACCATGAATGCGCTGCGCAAACTGGTCCTGACCGACGCAGCCAGCAAGACTACGGCATCCGGAAATCTGGGTTCTGCTCTGCCGCGCTACGTGGAAAGCCGCATGCCTGGTCTGCAGGAGGCCTTGACGCCTGAGCAGTTGAATGCGCTCACCAGCGTGGCCGGTGATATTCGCAATTCTGAGGCGGCTGCGGCCGTCAATGGTCTGCGCGGTTCTGACACCCAGGCGAAGATCAGCCGTGCGCTCGATGCCGGTTTGCTGGATTCACCTCTGGCAAAGGCCGCATCCAGGTTGGGAAGTGTGAAGGGGATCGGGATTGAGCCGCTGCGCAACAAGATGGCCGAGGCGGTGATTGGCTACAAGGGCCGCACGCTGGCCCAGTTGCTGGCTGATCCTAAGGCTGCGGCGGCCGCGTTACAGGATCAGGGATTCACGCATGGCCTGGATGCCAAGACGCTCAAGGCTCTCGAATTTGCTTCTGGTCTGGTTTCTCGCGGAGCCGCCCCGGCTCTAGCAAGCCCATAGCCCCAAGCACGAAGGCAATCAAGGCCAGCGCACCCAGCTTCCACAGCATAAATTCAATCATTCGCAAATCATAGCCCCTTGGGAAACCTTGGGGCTTTTCCGTTTCAGGAGCACCAATGTCAGCATCACAACCGGGCACATTCAATGTGCAGGAATTCACGGACCTGGGCATACCGCTCGTAGGTGGTCGGCTTTACACCTATGTGCAGGGCACCACGACGCAGAAGACGGCCTATACCGACGCAGCCGGCACGATTCCGCACACCTACACCAGTGATGGTCTGGGTGGTCAGTACATTGCACTGAATACCCGTGGTGAATTGCCTGCACCCCTATACCTTGTTTCTGGGAGCTATGACCTTGCATTGAAGACGGCTGCTGGTGCAACAGTTTGGACGCGTCGGGCCGATCCTATACAAGATGCAGCAAGCGTTGTTCAAGCATCTTTGGCGGCATATATTGCATCGTTAGTTTCATCTATCGGCGCATCTCTTGTCGGCTTCATCCAGGCTGGGATCGGTGCAGTCTTGCGCACCATTCAGGATGAGCTTCGGGACACAGTAAAGGCCAAACAATTCGGTGTTGTTGCAGACGGAACCACTGATGACTCTGCGGCATGGCAGCTTGCCATCAACGCCGCAGCGGGGCGACCGATCATTGCGCCTGTGGGGACTACGGTTATCGCAACCGGCCTGACATACAACACATCTGGTGAATCTCCAGGCCTTTGCATTATCGGCCAGGGCATCGGGAAAACGTTATTTGATAACCGTGTGGCTAATGGGGCACTGCTGACTCTGGATGGGACTGGAACTCCAAGTAACTACGCATTAGGTGCAGAACTTAGCGGTTTTTCAATTATTTCAACAATCTCGCCGGTTTCTTCTAGGGGCGTTGATCTTAAGGGCCAGTGGTTTACCAAGTTTTCAAGAGTGAAAATTAAAGGTCTGACAAGTGATGGCGTACGGATCACCAATAACAATTCAGATTCTGACTCAACTGGATTTTTGGAGTTTGATCGTTGCTGGATTCAGGCATGCGGTGGTTGGGGTGTAAATATCCCTGATCCAACAATTAGCTCAAACGCCACATCTGACATTCTGGTGTCTCTGTCCACCATCCAAAACAATACGGTTGGTGGATTGCGGGTGCTTGGTGGACACATTAAGCTGCAACTAAGTTCAATTTCCTACAACGGAATTGGCTTTCAAGTTCCATATGCAGCAGCATCTGGTGGCCCCAATTTGATCAATGTCAAGCTATGTGAGTTTGATGGAAACATCACATACAACTTGGATTTACAAAACTGCATCAAAGCTGAGATTGAGCGCTGCAAATTTGTATATTCCGCAAATATCACTAGCATTCGTATTGGTGATGGTGGCGCTGGAACAGTCACTCATGTTAAGTGTGTGGATAACTTCCACAGGCGTGATGCTGGGACGGTGACGCTCCACGCAATTGCCAGCAATGCGCAATTCACAGATGTGTTTGATAGCCATATTCCTTCTGGAACTGGTGTAACTGAAATCACTGACAGTGGCACTGCGACAAGATATAGGTCTCTTGGAAAAACCACTAAAAATGCAATTGGCACAACAACGCTAACCGGAAGCGGTAGCTACACGCCAAACCTGTTGACTGCAACATACCACCGCATCGTGGTGAATGCCGTAGGTGCATTCACAGTTAATGCGCCCACTGGCGGGGTGAATGATGGCCTTGAATTGGTTCTCGATATTTACAACGCATCGGGCGGCGTAATAACTGTGACGCTTGCAAATGGAATAGCCGATTCATATCAACAAGCTGGATATGTTGATCCTGCAAATAACAAACGCAAAACCTGCCGTTTTATTTACCACGCTACCAGCGCAAGATTTTTGCAGGTTGGATCGTGGTCACCTGATCTTTAAGGAGTAATCATGCCAAGCCTAATCCAACTCATAAAATCCAAAACTGTACTGTTCAGCACGGCACTGTCGTTGCTTGGCCTTGCCAATAGCTACATCGGTCTGTTCAACCTGGACGCTACACAGCAGTCCTATGCGCTGCTGGCCATTGGCGTGGCCACTGCCGGTCTGCGCTTCATCACTACCGTGCCACTCGCGGAGAAGTGATGGATATTCAAATTGCTTTCAATATCGCTGTTGCCCTGGTCGCCTTCCTGGGCGGGTGGGTGCTGAATTCCCTCAAGGACTCGATCAATCAGCTCAAGGTCAGCG
>CAIQEX010000134.1 GCA_903870955.1 uncultured beta proteobacterium | reverse complement strand
TTCGGTCCAGGACTTCAACGTCATGCCGCCCAGCATGGCCGTGGGCGTGGGCTCACCTGCAGGCGCATCGAGGTCGAAGCCGGCCATCAGCGGCACATTGATGATCTTTCCACCCAGGTTCTGCTCGGCAGCCTGCAACTCTTCTTCGGTAAGGGGGCGCAGGGCGTTGTCTTCGGTACGCCGACCCACCGTAATTCCAACAATCGTCATGCCGGCTTTTCGGGCCTCGTTGACAAGACCGTTTGCATAACCGCGTCCGAACAGTTCTCCGAACAGAACGAAGACATCGCCTTGGCGAAAGGTTGATTTTTGGGGAAGTTTTTGCAAAGAAATGGGCGTATTCATCCCGCTATTATTGCTGGTCAGACGACTGGTCAAAATTGCAGCCCTTGGCAATTATTCACGGGATGCGCTGCAGGGTGGTGGTTCGCTTACCGCAAATACCCGGCTCGATCCGCAATGCGGCTCCAAATAAGAAGGGGCCAGCCTCTAATTTTTTGTAAGAAATGCGTCAGAATGCAGTCCTATGCTGCACTGCAACATGACTACTTCACACAGCATTCAACTCGGCCTGGAAGACCTGCTTGCCGACCTGCACCATGCACGTCGGCATCAGGAACTGGGGAGGCTTGCTTTGTTGGCTTATTGTGAAGTGCGGAGTTGGGCACGCCAAGCTGGAGAGTCCGGTATTTCCGAGCACTCAACCCAGATATTTACCCAGGATCCCTGCGTCAGCAAGGAAGATTTTCTGGGGAAAGTCGATCTTTTGATTGCAGCCCTGGAGCGCTTGCAGGCCACGTACCCCGACACCGCCCGCAACCAAAGCTTTCATCTGAACGAAGGCCTGCCCCAATCCAAATTGGCCCAACGACACTAGCGTTTGGTCGTCTCTGCGCAGCGACCGCTTTGGTCCTGCTCCCGCTTTGTTGCTTCGACCGAAATTGCGCTCGGTAATTTTTCCTGGTCGCATAATGTCAGTTGATTTGGGTTAACAGACGGTTACTGGTCTTGGGGAATGATCCTCCAAAGTGCCCGGTGTGGGCACGAAGATCTCACTACAAAAATACGATGTCGAAACCAGAGTCCGTACAACAGGCGGGCGTTGAAGGCGAAAAACAAGCCACGTCGGCCGCAAGACGGTTGGTGCTGATTTACGCCGTTTTTGCGACGCTGTGGATTCTGGTCTCTGACCATCTGGTGGCCTGGGTGGTGAGCGATCCCGTGTTGGTAACCCGCGTGAGTGTCGCCAAGGGCTGGTTTTTCGTCGCAGTGACCACCGCTTTGCTGTATGGGTTGATACGCCGCATGCAGATGCACTTGAATCATCTGTCCAAGCGCGAGCAGCAGGCCCAGCTTGAGAGGGCTAACACTCTGCAACTGCTGGATGACGTGGTGCAAAGCTCATCCGACGCCATCTTTGCCAAAGATTTGCAAGGCCGGTATCTGGTTATCAATGCAGAAACGGCACGCATCATTGGAAAAACGACCGAAGAAGCCATCGGCCGCGACGATTCGCATATTTTCCCTGAGCATGCGGCGCTGATCCGGGCCAACGACCAGCGCGTCATTCAAGAGCGACAGACCATCACCTACGAAGAAACGCTGCGTACGGTCGACGGCATGCGCACCTTTCTGGCAAAAAAAGGGCCCTTGCGCTCTGCCGATGGTGAGGTCATTGGACTCTTTGGTATCTCTCGCGATATTACTGAGCGCAAAAGCGCCGAGGCGGTATTGCACCAGCGAGAGGGACATTTCCGGCAATTTTTTGAGAAAAACTCTTCGACGATGTTGCTCATCGAACCGGAGACCGGCCGTATCAGGGAGGCCAATGAGCAGGCGGTTGCCTTTTACGGCTATCCGCGACCAGTGCTGCTCAACATGTCGATACAGGACATCAACACCATGCCACCCGATTTGGTGGCCAAGGAGCGTGAGCGTGCATTGCGTGAGGAGCGCAATTACTTTCAGTTCACCCACCGGCTCGCCAATGGCGAATTGCGTGAAGTGGAGGTGTATTCCAGCCCGATTGCCAATGAAGAGCATGTGCAACTGTGGTCGATCATCCATGACGTGACCGAACGCAAGCGGTCGGAAGAGATGTTGCGCAAGCTCTTTACCGCTGTGGAACAGTCACCCACCGCGATCATGATTACCAACCTGGAACCCGTCATTGAGTATGTGAACCCCTGCTTTACCGCAGTTACGGGCTATAGCCAAGCAGAAGCGCTGGGGAAAAATCCGCGCTTTTTGCAAGGTGGCCAGACGTCGCAAGAGTTGTACGCAGACCTATGGGGAACCCTTGCCAAAGGGGATTCCTGGAACGGTGTGCTGAGCAACCGCCGAAAGTCCGGGGAAAGCTACTGGGTGGAGTCCCATGTGGCACCGGTCAAGAATGAGGCGGGCCACGTCACCCATTACCTTGCGATTCAAACCGACATTACCGAACGCCGACAGACAGAACTACTTCTGGCCGAAAGTGAGATACGTCTGCGCACGCTGGTGCAGACCATTCCTGACCTCATTTGGCTAAAAAATACGGCAGGGGTCTACCTGCTGTGCAACTCGCGTTTTGAGGAGTTTTTTGGCGCCAAGGAAAGCGAAATAATTGGCAAGACCGATTACGACTTTGTCGATCACGCGTTGGCAGAGACTTTTCGCATCAATGATCAGGCAGCCATCGCCAAAGGCGGCCCCAATGTGAATGAAGAATGGGTCAGCTTTGCCAGTGATGGCCATCGGGAGTTGCTGGAAACCACCAAGGCACCTTTGAAAAATGCCCAGAATGAGGTGCTGGGCGTGTTGGGAATTGGCCATGACATCACTGAGCGCAACGCCGCTACCACCAAAATTGCGCACCTGGCTTTTTATGATTCATTGACCGATTTGCCCAACCGTCGGCTGATGCTGGACCGCCTGGGTCAGGCGCTGGTCAGCGCTTCCCGCCGTGGCCGCAATGGGGCCCTGATGTTGATCGATCTGGATAACTTCAAACTCCTGAATGACACCTCGGGGCATGCCACGGGCGATGAACTTTTGCAGCAAGTGGCGGTTCGGCTGCGCAGCGGCATGCGCGAAGGCGATACCGTGGCGCGCATGGGTGGAGACGAGTTCGTGGTTCTATTGGAAGAACTCGATGCCAGTGACCTCGCCGCCATTCAGGCTGAGCACGTGGCAGCAAAAATTTTGCTCAGTTTGGCCGAGCCCTACACCTTAAACCTTTCAGAGGGTGCCAGGACGGACAGCAACCGTATCCACCAGTGCACGTCGAGTATCGGGATTGCCTTGTTTCGCGACCAAAGCGTGTCCGCGCAAGAGTTGATGAAGCGCGCCGATACCGCCATGTACCAGGCCAAGGCGGCGGGTCGCAATACCCTGCGCTTTTTTGATGCGCAGATGCAGAACGTGGTCGCACAGCGCGCCGCCATGGAAGTGGACATGCGCAGCGCACTGCTGGACAGACAGTTTGTGCTGCACTATCAGCCCCAGGTCGATGAGTCTGGCCACGTGACGGGTGCGGAAGTGTTGGTGCGTTGGCAGCATCCCCAGCGCGGCTTGGTGGCTCCAGTTGAATTCATTGGTCTGGCAGAGGAAACGGGTTTGATTCTTCCCCTAGGTCAGTGGGTACTGGAGACGGCTTGTGCGCAGCTGGGTTTGTGGTCCACACGCAAGCCGATGGCGCACCTCACGCTGGCGGTCAATGTCAGCGCACGACAGATTGCACAGCCACTTTTCGTCTCGCAGGTGCTGAATGCGGTGGATCATTTTGGCGTTCCGGAAGGGCGTTTGAAACTTGAAATCACCGAGAGTTTGCTGCTGGAAAACACCGAATCCATCATTGGCAAGATGACGGCGCTGAAGGCCCGAGGAATTGGCTTCTCCCTGGATGACTTTGGGACCGGCTATTCGTCGCTGTCTTACCTGAAACGCCTGCCGCTGGACCAGCTCAAAATTGACCAGTCCTTTGTGCGCGACATCCTCACAGATGCCAATGACGCAGCGATCGCCCGCACCGTTATTGCACTGGGTAACAGCTTGGGGCTGGCGGTGATTGCAGAGGGTGTAGAGAGCCAGGAGCAGCGCGATTACCTGTACCACAACGCCTGCCACGCCTACCAGGGCTATTGGTTTAGCCGTCCACTCGTGCTGACGGAATTTGAGACCTTTGTACAGGGTCGATCGACCCCGTAAATTTTTTTTCGACATGGTGGAATAAAGTGTGCGCGATTGGCGTTCATGTCAGTGCGTACGCTTTGTTGCGCTCAATCCTTTGGAGAATCCCATGTCCTTTGCTTTTCAGAAGCCCGCCCGCAATTTCACTTGGGCGTTGACCTTGAGTGCAGCCTTGTTGGGCGCTTGTGCCAGCATGGCACCTGCGCCTGCCAGCGTGGCCAATGGCGTGCTGGTCGGCCCCAACGGCATGACCTTGTACACCTTTGACAAGGACACGGCAGATAGCGGCAAGTCCGTTTGCAATGGCCCCTGCGCCACCAATTGGCCACCGCTGATGGCCGCCGAAGGTGACAAGGCTGCGGCTGGCTATAGCATCATCACCCGCGACGATGGCAAAAAGCAGTGGGCCATCAAGGGCAAGCCCTTGTACTACTGGGTGAAGGACACCAAGCCGGGTGACCAGACCGGCGACGGTTTCAACAAGGTCTGGCAAGTCGCCAAGCCTTAAGCGCACGGTCCAAACCTTAGCCACCAATCCAGCCGCAAGCCATGAGCCGTCAGTCCTTGGTCGAACATATTCCAGGCTTGCGGCGCTATGCACGGGCGCTGACGGCGGACCCCTGGGCAGCGGATGATCTGGTGCAGGACACGCTGGAGCGTGCCTGCTCGCGCTGGCGCCTGTGGTTAGCGGGATCTGATTTGCGGGCGTGGTTGTTCACCGTGATGCACAACCTCTTTATCAACGAAGTGCGGCAGTTGCGACGTCGCGCGGACTGGGGCAACTCCGTGGACTTGGACGCGGTTGCGCACGAGTTGCATGCGCCCGCAACTTCACCCGGTGATCGGATGGACTTGCAGCGCTGCCTGATGCAACTGCCGCCCAATCAGCGCGCCGTTTTGCTGCTGACGACACTGGAAGATATGTCGTATGAGGAGGTGGCCCGGGTGACTGGTGTACCCGTGGGTACGGTGATGTCACGCTTGTTCCGCGCCAGAGAGCGCATGCGCGCGCTGATGGATGCGCCGGCCGTAACACCTGAAGCACCGTCAGCGCCGGTAGCGCACCCTGCGCCTTTATTGCGGGTATTGAAATGAACTTGCGAGCACAGCCATGACTTCAAACCGCAACCTCGATGCAGATGCGCAAGCTGCTGACAAGGCCTTGGACGATGCCCTGCGTGGCCTGCACCGCGACGTGCTGGCCGAGCCGCTACCGCCAGCCTTGCTGGACAGCGCTCAGCGCCTTTCCCGAATGCAACAGCGAACAGCAAGCACGCGTCACTGGGGCGGTATCGCGGCTGGGGTGGTGTTGGCTTTCTCGGTGGGTTGGTTGTCACACAGCCAGTTCGGTAGAGGGTTTGAAAGCGCCACCGGGTTGGCAAAAATTTCGGTGGAACATGAATTTGTCCGGCAGGCCGGCTTTGCCTATTCGGTCTACATGCCTGAAAAGCGCCACCCCGTGGAAGTGGCAGCGCCCGAGCAGGAACATCTGGTGCAGTGGCTGTCCAAGCGTGTGGGACGCCCTTTGAAAATCCCCAAACTCGAAGCGCTGGGTTTTGAATTGGTGGGTGGACGGCTACTGCCCGGTGATGAGGGTGCACGCGCCCAGTTCATGTTTCAGAACAGCCAGTCACAGCGCATCACCCTGTACCTCGGGGCCATGAAGCCCACGGCTGCCAACCAAAGTAATCCGGACAGTCAGGCGACACAGTTTCGCTTTGAGCCGAATGGCCCGGTGCCCAGCTTTTATTGGGCAGAGCAGGGCTTTGGCTACGCCTTGTCAGGCCAGGTGGACAAGGCTACGCTGATGGCCTTGGCCGACGCGGTGTACAACCAAATTCACTAGCCTTGAAACCGGCCGGATTTCCGCTAGGATTGGAATCACTATGAACGCATCTACCATTTCCATTCCCAGCCACGACGGCCAATCCTTTGACGCTTATCTGTCGCTTCCTCCCAAAGGTGTCGGCCCTGGCCTGATCATCATTCAGGAAATCTGGGGCGTGAACGAACATATCCGGAGCGTGGCGGACCAGTACGCACTGGACGGCTATGTGGTGCTGGCCCCTGACATGTTCTGGCGACAGCAACCGCGTGTGGACCTGCAATACACCGAGGCCGATACCAAATTTGCGTACCAATACATGCAGAATCTGGATGGACCCAATGCGGTGAAAGACCTGGTCTCCACCGCCCAGACCTTGCGTGCACGACCCGAGGTCACTGGCAAGATTGGTTCGGTGGGTTATTGCATGGGTGGCCGTCTTTCCTACGCCTTGGCGTCCACCGGCGCGACCGACGCGGCGGTTTGTTATTACGGTGGCGGCATACAAAATAACCTTGGCATTGCGCCCAGCGTTCAGGTGCCGATCCTGTTTCACTATGCCGAGCTGGATGACCACATTCCGCCCGCGGCAGTGGCTTCGGTCAAGGATGCTTTTGCCAGCCATGGGCAGGCCCAATTTCATGTTTACCCCGGCGTTGGTCATGGCTTTAACTGCTGGGGTCGCCCTATGTATAACCAGCGGTCAGCCGCCTTGGCACGCGGTCGCACGTTGCAGTGGCTGTCTGAAAACCTGGGCTAAATTTGCCATTCATCGGCCTGCGGAGCGATGGGCGCTGCGGGCGGGCCGGGGTCGAAGACGCAGAATTGGTTTTTCCCGGCCTTCTTGGCTCGGTACATCGCCTGATCCGCATGGGCCAGTAACTTTTCGGGCGAATCGTCATCCATGGGGTAGAGCGTGAGGCCGATACTGGCGGAAACCCGGGTCGTGTGACCCCCAATCAGCACCGGTTCCGCACAGGCCAACAGCACGCGCTGAATCAATGCTTTGCATTCTTCCAGGCCCTGCACGTCGACCAATACCGCAGCAAATTCATCACCACCCAGCCGAGCCAGGGTGTCCACCTCACGCAGTGCGTCCTTGATGCGCTTCGAAACGGTCACCAGCAACTCGTCGCCGGCCAGATGACCATAGTGGTCGTTAACGCTTTTGAATCCGTCCAGATCGATATATACAACCGCCAGCACCAGCTTCTGACGGCGCGCTAACACCAATGCCTGTTGGATCCGGTCCGAGAACAGGTAGCGGTTCGGCAGGTTGGTCAGGGCATCATGTTTCGCCACGTGTTCGAGCTGCTCGCGCTGCAAAAGCAAGGGGGTGATGTCGCGCGCAATTTTTGATGCGCCTATCACCTGACCCTGCTGATCCCGAATGGGAGAAATAGTCACTGAAACATGAATCGGACGGCCATCTTTGCGTACCCTGACGGTTTCGAAATGCTGCACTTTTTCCCCGCGCCTCAGGCGAGCCAAAATTTCGTCTTCTTCGTTCAGGCGATCCGTCGGCATGAGCACGGAGATGGGTTGCCCAATCATTTCCTGCGGACGGTAGCCGAACATGGCCTCAGCGCCCGGGTTCCAACTGGCCACGATGCCGTCGAGGGATTTGCTGACAATGGCATCGTCAGAGGATTCGACCAGTGACTGAAAGAGGCGGGCTTCGCGCTCCATGCGCAGGTAATCGGTCAGATCGGTGTTGGCACCGGTGTAGCGTATGGCCTTTCCTGAAGCGTCACGGGTGATGTAGCCGCGGGACAAAATCGTACGGTATTGGCCGTCGCTGTGACGCATGCGCATTTGTATCTCAAAGCGGTCGTTACTGCCCTCCAATGCGGCAGCAAAGCCGGTGCTGATCCTGTCGCTGTCCTCCGGGTGTATGAGTTTTTGCCAGTGCTGGCCATCCAATGGCCAGGCGTCAACCGGATAGCCCAGCATCTGCCACCACTGCGCGGAGTAATTGCGTTTGCCAGTGACCAAATCGGCATCGATTACCGCATCCTCGGTACCCCGCATCACCAGCGCCAGTCGCTGTTCGCTGTCTTCGACTTTAAGTTCCATGCGCCGCCGCTCGCTGATGTCGGTCACATAAACAAAGCGCAGGCGCTCTCCGGCATCGTTCACCACCAAAACCGAATTGCTGATGACATGCAGACGCACCCCGTCGCGCCGTACCACCTCCCATTCGCCAGCCAAGGTGCCGCCTGCATCCAGAAATTTGCGGTGCAGTCGCAATACTTGCTCCTGCATTTCGATCGGAAAAATGCGGGTAATGCTGGCACCCAACAATTCTTCGGCTGGGTATCCATAGATGGCGCAATAGGCAGGGTTGACCGCCGAAAACAAACCTTCGTAGTTGAAAACCGCGACGCCGATCGGGGCGCTGATCAGGACTTTATCGAGCGGATAGCGTGAAGGCATGGCGTCCCGTTCATTGGAGGACCTGTGATGGCTTCAGTCTAGGGCACTGCGGGGAGGAGCGTGAATGCCCTTGCTCCAAGGTGGTTATTGTGCAGACCGATGCCGGTTGGGTTTGCCTTTTTGCAACCAGCCCCTTGGGCGCAAGATCTATTCAATCAACAGTTGCTTGCCAGCCCGACGCAAGTCAACCGCATCGATCTGAGCCACCGTTTTTTCTCCTGGCTTTAGCCGGAACAAGCGCATCGAGTTACTGACCTCGTCGGTCTGGCTTTGCAGGGCGCGGGCCGTGGCGGCCAGTTCCTCGACCATGGCTGCGTTTTGTTGCGTCAGGCTGTCCATTTGGGTAATGGCGAAATTGATTTGGGAAATGCCCAGGCGCTGTTCGCTGGATGCGGTGCTGATTTGTTCCAGCACCGAGCCCACCTGGCCTACGGCAAGCAAGGCCGAGCCCATGCGATTGAGGGCAACCTGGGTTTGCGCATCGCCCGTGCTGACGCGCGCTGCAGATTCACCAATCAGTTGCTTGACCTCTTTGGCAGCCACTGTGGTGCGATGCGAAAGGGCGCGCACTTCGGCCGCTACGACCGCAAAGCCGCGGCCGTGGTCGCCAGCGCGGTGCTGTTGATCTGCTCCATGGAAGCTGCTGTTTGCTGCAGGCTGCTGGCCTGCGACTCGGTACGCGAAGACATGTTTTCATTGCCGTCGGCTATTTCCCGAACGGACGTATTCAACTGTTCCACCTCGTCGCGTACGTCACTTACCACCGTGCGCAGGTTCACCGACATCTGGTTCAATGCCTGCTGAATTTGCCCGATCAAGCCGCGCCCTCCCACGGCCACCGCATGGACCAGATCGCCCGCTGCCAGGTGGTTGGCGTCATCCACCAATCTGCTCAGTGGCTGAATAGTCATGACCCAGGTGGCAGCAACGGTCATCGCCATGGCCGTGGCCAAGGCCAACCCGATCAGGGCGGCAGGGATATCAAGCAATATCAAACCCAGAATGCCCATGCCCAATAGCAGTTGAAGCAGAGCCAGCCGGGTGATGGTGTCAAGGTTGAAAAGCTTGTGCAGTTGACCCACCACGCCCGTGCGGTAGACCTTGCCTTGCCGAAGTTGAAAACTTGCCGTGGGGGAGCCAGCAGCTGCATCGGTTTGCATGCGGGCATAAAGGCTTTCGGCCGCAGCGATTGACGCATGGGTCGGGACCGTGCGTACCGAGAGATATCCGGTGATCTGCTCACCGTCCAGCATCGGCGTTGCATTGGCATTGACCCAGTAAAAGTCGCCGTTCTTGCGGCGGTTTTTGACCAGCCCAGTCCACGGCCTGCTGGATTGGATGGTGGCCCACATGTCTCTGAAGGCCTCTTCTGGCATGTCCGGGTGGCGCACGATGTTGTGCGACTGTCCCAGCAATTCCGCGCTTGAATAGCCACTGACAGCGACAAACGCGGGGTTGCAGTAAGTGATGCGGCCCTTGAGGTCGGTGACCGATACCAGTGTCTGATCTTGGGGAACGTGGAAGGCCTGCCGGCTCACGGGTAAATTATTTCGCATCGGAACACCCTGATAATTTGTTTATGGGATGCATGCTGCCTGCATCTCAATATTCAAAGTTGATTTGAATCAATGTATGTTTGAGTGTTCTTTTTTGCCATAGACCTTTGGGTGGTCGTTGCCATCGCAATTCGATTCAGCTGTGGCCTACTGGGTATCCATGTCCTTCACCTATTCCGTCCCCACCGTCAATTGCGGGTTCCGTCAGGACCTGCCGCGGTGGCAGCATCTGGTTTCAGCACATTGGCTGGAGAGGGTGCTGGCCGGAGAACCTGTGGTCGCCGCGCCGAGTGCCGATTGGCAATTGTTTGAAGTTGCTTGCGATGGACAGCAAAGTTTTTTCGATGGCCACATCAAGGGCGCGCGGTATCTCGACACGGGTTGGTTTGAACAAATGCCGTTCTGGAACAAGGTACCGGACGCTGACTTGATGCGCGTACTGCAGACGTTTGGAATAGGCCCGGGTACCACCGTCATTCTCTATGGTCGCAACATGCTGGCCGCCGCGCGCGTGGCGCAACTGATGCTGGTCGCAGGTGTGCAGGATGTGCGCCTGCTCGACGGAGGCATGACGGCGTGGTGTGCCGCGGGCAACGCGAGTCACAGCGGTAGTCATGGGGTTCCGGCTGTGGCGGCTGCAGCTGTGTCGCCTGTGGATTGGAAAGCGCGTAGCGACTACCTCATCAACACGCCCAAGGCGCGTAGGCTGCTAGAAATTCCGGGGTGCGCTCTGGTCAGCATTCGTACGCGTGCCGAGTACCTGGGCGAGACTTCGGGTTACAGCTACATCCACGCCAGTGGTGAAATTCCCGGGGCGCACTGGGGTCACGCCGGAAGCGAAGGCGATGTCAACAGCATGAGCAACTTTCAGGACGCGCTGGGTCGCATGAAACCAGCCAGCGAAATCGCCGCCTTGTGGCGTGCAGAGGGCATTGGTCCGGAGATGCAGATTGCGTTTTATTGCGGCACTGGTTGGCGCGCGTCATTGGCGTTTTTCTACGCCTGGCTGATGGGCTGGAAGCACATCAGCGTGTACGACGGGGGCTGGTTCGAGTGGAGTAGCGACCCGGCCAATCCGGTTATTTGCCGGACTGCAGCGGTGCGTTAAACACCATCTCTGCGGCAATTAGATCCAGTGATGCAAAGCCGACCGATTTGAAGACTGTGATGGTTTCGTCACTACTGCGCCAGGCATTTTGCGATGCGGCGGCAAGCTCGGCCAGCTCTGCCTGAATGTCGCTGGCGGCAATCAAGCCTTGCTGGATCGCCTGCAACACCTCGCCGCCCTTTTGCAGAATCGCCTCACGGTTGTCGGCAAACACCTGGGCGCGGGGCATCAGGGTCGGTTCGGCTTCCGCCATGGTCGGAGTGAAGGCACCCATCAGACCCAGATGCGTGCCGGGTTTGACCCAGTCGCTGCGGATAAACGGCACGGTTGCCGTAATCGCAGCAGAC
>CAIQEX010000133.1 GCA_903870955.1 uncultured beta proteobacterium | reverse complement strand
GCGTGAGGAGGCATTGGCGCGAATGGACGCGGCGCTGATGCAAACCCACATCGTCGGGCTGGCCACCAATGTGCAGTTCCTGCGCCATGTGGTGGGCAGCGCATCTTTTGCCACCGCGCAACTCGACACGGCGCTGATCCCACGCGAAGCGGCTGTGCTGTTCAACCAGGACAAGGTGGGCCTTCCACTGGCCGCCGCGGCCCTGGTGGCGCATACGCTGGACCAGGAAGCCGAAAAGGTAAAAGTCGCTGATGCCCAGGGTTGGATCGACCCATGGGCACGGCGTGATGGCTGGCGCTCGCATGGTGCGTCGCTGCGCAGTTTCTCGGCGGTGTACCAAGCGCAGCCCGAGTTGCTGCAACTGACTCGTGCCCACACACAGGGATCCAAGGGCCTGCAAGTGCAGGTGCAGGGGGTTACGGCGCCACTGCAGTTCGAACGCTCAAAAAAGGACGGCACCAGTGGTGCGCTCGACATCACCTATGGCACGCAGCGCATACAGGCCCAGGTCTATGACCACGGCGAGGTGCTGCATGTGTTCACCCCCTTGGGTGCCACCACCATCACCCGCGTGGATGCGCTGGCCCATGCCGGCGACACGCACAGCGAAGGCGGGCGTCTGACCGCACCGATGCCGGGCAAGGTGGTGTCGTTTGCCGTCAAGGCCGGTGATGTGGTTAAAAAGGGCCAGCCTCTGGCCATCATGGACGCCATGAAAATGGAGCACACCATTGCAGCCCCGGCCGATGGCGTGGTGGCCGAACTGCTGTTTGCGCCGGGTGATCAGGTGACGGAGGGCGCGGAATTGCTGCGTTTGGAACTGCCCGAAAAAGCCACTGCCTGAGAGCGGGGTCAGAAGTCCGGCCACAATGCGGGCCGGACACTTCAAGTCCGCTTTAATGCCACTTTAAGGCCACTTCAAGGACACGCCATGCAGATTACCTTTTGTTGCGCCGCCACCGACGCCGAGCCCTGGCTGATCGACCTGCGCGCCGCCTTGCCCGGCGCCCACATCAGCCTGTGGCAGCCGGGCGCCCCGGCCGCCGACTACGCCATCGTGTGGCAACCACCGCAGGCCTTTTTTGATGAGCAACCGCAGCTCAAAGTCGCCTTCAATATCGGCGCGGGCGTGGATGCCTTGCTGCGCTTGAACATAGCGCCCACGACGCAACTGGTGCGACTCGACGACGCCGGCATGGGCGTGCAGATGGCCGAATATGTCTGCCACGCACTGATTCGCCATTACCGGTCTTTTGATGGCTACGACCTCGACAAAGCACTCGGAATCTGGAAACAGCGCGAGGTCTTGCCACGCGCCGAGATGCCGGTCGGCATCATGGGCCTGGGCGTGTTGGGTACGCGTGTAGCGCACGCGGTGGCGCAGTTTGACTTCCCGGTGAATGGCTGGAGCCGCACGGCCAAGGATGTGGCGGGTGTGCGCTGCTTCCACGGCGCAGCAGGCTTTCACGACTTTCTGGCCGCCAGCAAAGTGCTGGTTTCGGTGTTGCCCGCCACGCCTGAAACGCGCGACCTGATCAACCGCGACACCCTGTCGCGCCTGCAGCCCGGTGGTTACCTGATCAATGTGGCGCGGGGTTCGCAACTGGTGGAAGAAGACCTGCTGGCGCTGATTGACGAAGGCCACATGGCGGGTGCTGCGTTGGATGTT
>CAIQEX010000132.1 GCA_903870955.1 uncultured beta proteobacterium | reverse complement strand
TTCCTTGGCTGCGGCCTGGCTGCGTTCGGCCAGTTTGCGCACCTCAGCGGCAACCACCGCAAAGCCTTTGCCGTGTTCGCCTGCGCGCGCTGCCTCGATGGCGGCATTCAAGGCAAGCAAATTGGTCTGGTAGGCAATGTCATCAACGATGCCAATCTTGGATGCAATCTGTTTCATGGCCGCCACGGTGTCATTGACGGCTTGCCCGCCATCCACAGCTTCCTTGCTGGTCTTGGTGGCCATGCCATCGGTCACCCGTGCGTTGTCACTGTTGTGGCTGATCGAGGCCGACATGGTGTCCATGGTGGCGCTGGTCTGCTCGACGCTGGCGGCCTGCTCGCTGGCAGCCTGAGAAAGCGACTGCGCCGTCGCGCTGACCTGATTGGCCGCACCGGTCAGAGCATCTGCGGCGGCGTGTACCTCGCCGAGTACGCGGGTCAGGTTCTCGGCAGTGGCATTGGCGTTGTGCTTGACTTCACCAAAAAGCCCGGCGTAGTCCTGCTCTATGCGATGGGTCAAGTACCCCTCGGCAAAGGCGCTGAGCAGTTTGGCTACATCGCCCAAGCCTTGTTCGCTGGTATCCATCAAGGTATTCATTCCGGTGGCAAGCGTCGCAAAGAAGCCGGTTTTACCCTCAGCGGAAAGGCGATGTGTAAAGTCGCCCTGGGCGGCTGCCTGCACCAGCGCATCGACCTCTTTTTCTGCTGCCATCTGGTCCGTGACATCCAGCCATTGGCCGATCGTACCCAGACGTTCACCTGCGTCCGAGATGACGGCCGTCGTGGTGAGTTGGTACGTGCGGCCACCCAAAGGCAAATGGGACTGCACCGTGCCGGTCAGATTGCGTAAGCGCATCAATGCAGCCTGCGAATCGGCATAAAAAATCCCAATGCTGCCATTGACGACAGCATCCGGATTAAAACCAGGAATTTGTTTGCGAAACGCTTCTGCGTCGCGACGCAAAACATTCTGCAGTGCATGGTTGATGTACAACACTGTGCCATCGTCTGCGGCAATCCGAACTGGCAGGCTGACGTTGTCGAGCGCCGCCTTCACGCGGGCATTGAAACGTGCGGCCGTGTCCGCCGCCAGCATTTGTTCGCGGGCACTTTCCGCTGCGTCTGTAATCTTCTTCTTTTCACCCGGCAAAGTCTCCATGCGTTGGTCAAATACTCCGTGGGCATACTGGCCGATCAGTTCCACCAGGCGTGTATTCAGTGCGGTCTGTGCGCTCACCATCTGGTTGAAGTCTTTTGCCATCGTGCCAAAGGCACCGGTAAATTCATGCTCAGGCATCAGGTGACTGGTTTCACCCCTGTTGTTGTGGCGATGGGCCATTTCGGTCTGCGCTGCATTGAAGGCGACCAAGGTGGTTTGCATGTCCCCCATGGCTTGCAACAGTTGACCGGTTTCGTCGGTTGCACTGCTGGAAACATCGTTGTCCAAGCGTCCTTGGGATACGGCTTGTGCTACCGCAACCGCTCGGCCGAGCGGACGCAAAATGCTGCGGGCAATGGCAAACGCGATGCCTGCGGTCAAAGCCAGCGCAACCAATACCGCGGCACCGACTTCCTTAAGTTGCAAGATCAATTCGCCACGCAAGTCGTCCATGTAGAGCCCGGAGCCAATGACCCATCCCCAGGGCTTGAATCCAGTAACGTAGGAAACCTTTTCAACCGGTTGGTCCATTCCCGGCTTGGGCCACAGGTAACTGAGGTAGCCGGAACCGTCTTTTTTAACGGTATCCACAAATCGGACAAACACAGCGTTTCCGTCCGGGTCCTTGACGCCACTGACGTCTTTGCCGTTCAGCTCAGGCTTAAAGGGATGGGTGATCAAACGCACGTCCATGTCGTTGATCCAGAAGTACTCTTTTCCAGCGTAGCGTGCGTCGTTCACCGCCTTGATGGCCATCACTTGGGCCTGCTCACGGCTAAGTTGCCCCGCAACCTCTTGCTTTTGGATGGACTCCACGATCGATGTCACCACCTCCACGCTCTGCTTGATGGCAGCTTTGCGCGCCTCATAACTGCTTTGGTATTGCAGCCTGAGCTGCAAGGAACTAAGACCAATCAGCACCAGTGCCCCAAAAGCAGCAAGTAACGTCAGCTTCCACTTGATTGACATTTTGCTGAGCAAGCCGTCGGACGTTTGCGCTGTGGTGTTCACCATCATGACTCCAATCAAAATTTAATTATTGGCGACATTATCAGCATAACGGCGAGCTTCTAGCCAAGTTGTCGATGAGGTGCTGTGGCAAACTCGCGGCCTCCGTGTTTTGGCAAGTTATGCCGGCCTGATTTTTGAGTCGTTTCCGTTAGTCCAATCCCCATGCTAAAAATCATCGCGCAAATCGCGCAAGAAATCCGTGTTCGTCCAAACCAGGTGGAAACCGCCGTCGCTCTGCTGGATGGAGGCGCCACCGTGCCGTTTATCGCGCGCTACCGCAAGGAAGCCACCGACGGACTCGACGACATCCAGCTTCGGGAACTTGAGGCACGCTTGTCTTACCTGCGCGAACTGCGCGACCGCAAGCTGGCCGTGGTTAAAAGCATCGAGGAGCAGGGCAAGATGACAGCGCCCTTGCTGGCCGCCATTGAGGCCTGTAGCACCAAGCAGGAACTCGAGGATTTATACCTCCCCTACAAACCCAAGCGCCGCACCAAAGGGATGATTGCCCGCGAGGCTGGCATCGAGCCCCTGGCGGAAAAACTCTTTGCCAACCCGCTTCTGGTTCCCGCCGACGAGGCGCAAGCCTACGTGTTGCCTGAAAAAACCGAGGCGGGAGATGACTTCACCACGGTTCAAGCCGTGTTGGATGGTGTGCGCGACATCTTGTCCGAGCGCTGGGCCGAGGATCCCGTGCTGGTGCAGGACCTGCGCGAATGGCTCTGGCAGGAAGGTTTGCTGCAGTCCACTTTGATGGCAGGTAAGGACGAAACCAACCCCGACGTGGCCAAATTCCGCGATTACTTTTCCTACGATGAGCCCATCGGACGGGTGCCTTCACACCGCGCGCTGGCTGTCTTTCGCGGGCGGGCGCTGGATATGCTGGATGCCAAGCTGGTGTTGCCCGAGCCGCCCGTCCCGGTCGCTGCACCGGCCGTTGAAGGAACCGCAAAAGCCAGGCCCACGCCTGTGGTGACGCTGGCCGAAGGACGTCTCGCGCTCAGGCTGGGCTGGAGCCATCAGGGCCGCCCAGGGGACGACCTGATACGCAAATGTGTGGCCTGGACCTGGAAGGTCAAGCTCAGCCTTTCCACCGAACGCGACCTGTTTACCCGCTTGCGCGAGGGTGCGGAAAAGGTGGCGATCAAGGTGTTTGCCGACAATTTGCGCGACCTGTTACTGGCCGCCCCGGCCGGCCCCCGCGTGGTCATGGGTCTGGACCCCGGCATTCGCACGGGCGTCAAAGTGGCCGTGGTGGATGCCACCGGCAAATTGGTGGAAACGGCCACGGTGTTTCCGCATGAGCCGCGCAAGGATTGGGATGGCTCATTGCATACCCTGGCCGGTCTGTGCAAGCGCCACGGCGTGAACCTGATTGCCATCGGCAATGGCACGGCGAGCCGCGAGACCGACAAATTGGCAGCTGACCTGATCAAGCAGATGGCGAAAGCCGAAAGCACAAGTGCCAGTTCCGTCGGCAGCTTCGTTGGCGCAATCGACAAGGTCGTGGTGTCGGAAGCCGGTGCGTCGGTTTATTCCGCCAGTGAATTTGCCTCGCAGGAAATGCCGGATGTAGACGTCAGTTTGCGCGGTGCCGCCAGCATTGCCCGGCGCTTGCAGGATCCGTTGGCCGAGTTGGTGAAGATTGACCCCAAGAGCATTGGCGTCGGCCAATACCAGCACGATGTAAACCAAAGCGCGTTGGCTAAATCACTGGAGACGGTGGTGGAAGACTGTGTCAACGCGGTGGGTGTGGACCTCAACACCGCTAGCGTTCCCTTGTTGTCCCGCGTCTCGGGCCTATCCGGAACGGTGGCCAAGGCCGTGGTGCGCTGGCGTGAAGCCCATGGTGCCTTTGCCAGCCGCCAGGATTTGCTGCAGGTCACCGGTCTTGGGGCCAAAACTTTTGAGCAAAGTGCCGGTTTCCTGCGCATTCGCGGAGGCAGCAACCCGTTGGACATGACGGGCGTGCACCCGGAAACCTATCCACTGGTGGAACAGATCATGGCCAAAACGGGCAAGCCGGTCACCGAGCTCATGGGCCGGGCAGACATGCTCAAGACCTTGCGACCCGAGCTGTTCGCCAATGCCCAGTTTGGTGTCATCACGGTGAAGGACATCCTGACCGAACTGGAAAAGCCGGGCCGCGATCCGCGTCCGAGCTTCAAAGTGGCACGCTTCAATGATGGCGTGGAAGACATCAAGGACTTGAAGGAGGGCATGGTGTTGGAAGGTACGGTCAGCAACGTGGCAGCGTTTGGTGCCTTCGTGGACCTGGGTGTGCACCAGGATGGGCTGGTGCATGTGAGCCAATTGGCGCATAAGTTTGTCAGCGACGCGCGCGAAGTGGTCAAGACCGGCGACATCGTCAAGGTCCAGGTGGTGGAAGTGGACGTGGCGCGCAAGCGCATTGCCCTGACCATGAAGTTAGGCGCTGCTCCGGCACGCTCGCAGTCCGATAAAGCCGGGGACAACCGCTACCAGGGGCCTGCCCGCGGTGAACGACAGCAGGGCAATCGCCGCGATGAGGGCTTGGGCCAGAATTCCGCCATGGCCAGCGCGTTTGCCAAGCTGAAGCGCTAGGGTTCTCAAATTTGCCCACGCTGACTTGTCGCTATTCAGTGTGGGCATTGCAGACCATAATCTCGCCCATAACAAACGTTGCGCGCACAAGGTCATAACGCATGAAACTCGATGAATTGTTGACCCGTCAGTTCAATTTGCCCAGCATCCCCAAGGTTGTGGCACTGTTGCTCATGGAGTTGGACCACCATGAGGTGGACCTAAAAAAGGTCAATCGCCTGATTAGTACCGACCTGGCATTGACGACGCGCCTGCTGCGCCTGGCGAATTCAGAGTTTTTCAAACTATGCGGCAAGATCCATAGCGTCTCGGAGGCTTTGGCCCTGCTCAACCTGGCCCAGGTACGGACCATGGCGCAGGAGGCGGCGCAAAGTGCTTCGCTCAAGGCCGTTCCGGGGATCTCACTGCCACGTTTCTGGGAGTACAGCCTGAATACGGCCCGGGTTTCGCGCTCACTGGCCGGTGTTGTGCGGCAAAACCAGCAGGCGGCCTTTACCTGCGGACTGATTCACGCCTTTGGCGAGCTTGCCATGCATGTGGCAATGCCAGCACAAACTACCATCCTGTCTGAGAAATATGCCCCGCTCGACCTGCGCCGTGCGTCTGCCGAGCGCAATACGTTTGGCTTTAACTACGCCTCGGTAAGTGCGGGTTTTGCGAGCATGTGGCACTTTCCCCAGCCGATGGTGGATGCGCTGGAACACCAGTACGCACCTTTTGAAAACAATGTCTATGAGCCGCTGGCCGGGGTGATCCATCTGGCCTCGTGGCGTGCACGGGGCCGGGACGCCAACATGAGTGAACGCATTTTGGCGTCAACCTTTCCGGGACAGGTGGGTTTGGTATTGGGTTTGGATATTGATCAGGTGCTGCAGCAAGACCCCTTTGATTGGGCCGCTCACACCTAGGGCGTTGACCGACCCGGCGGATGGCCTGGAGACCCGGCCTACAATTTCCCGAATAACAATTGCAGGGAGTTTTCATGCGCAAACACTTCATCGGCAGTCTGAGCGTGCTTCTGGGTCTGTGGACACCAGTCGCCTTTGCCGCCACCGGCGAGTATTGGGAAATTACCAACAAAGTGGAAATGCAGGGCATGTCCATGCCGGGCATGACCAGCAAAGTCTGCATGCCCAGCGGTGGCGAAAAAGACCCGCGCAACAGCGCCGACAAAGACTGTGAGATGAGCGACGTCAAGGTTTCGGGAAACAAAACCTCCTGGAAGATGCGCTGCACCAAAGAGGGCGAAACCATGACCGGCAGTGGTGAGATGACTTACTCCACCGACCGCAACGAAGGCAAGTTCGACATGACGACCAAGCAGGGCAACATGTCGATGAGCTTTGTCAACAAGCGACTGGGCGGCGCCTGCGACCCGGACGAGATGAAGAAGAAAATGGAAGCCCAGGTTGCAGCCAGCAACAAAGAGTTGGCCAAGATGTGCGAAGGCATGAAGACCAACCACGACTGGTTGGTCAAGAGCAGCTTGTTCCTGGAGAAAAATGCCATTTGTGCGGCCAAGAAAGACCCGTTTTGCGACCTGATGAAACGCGAATCAGGGCGCGACCTCGAGGTCTACTTTTCAATCAAAGGCAACACGTCGCCGGTGAGCAAATCGTGTGGCATCAACATGGAATCCACCAAAAAGGCACTCTGCAAATCGGTGGACGCCAATAACAGCGACTTCACCAAACAGTTCCGTGGTGAAGTGCACCAGCTCTACGCAGACCCGTTGCGCGCTGAATGCCCCGCCGAAATGAAGCTTTACGCCGAAATAAGCCGCAAGCGTTATTGCGAGGGACGGGACTTTACCGAGCAAAAGATGGTCTCGCTCGCGGATTGTCTGAAAGGCGTTTCGGGCGGCGATGAGGCCATGAATCGGCCCGACCCCGACGAACCCGCAACGGCCAAGCCCGCCATGCCCGCCAAACCCGAACCCAGCAAGACTGGCAAATTGCTGGACGGGCTCGGCTTGCCCAGCATGCCGGGCGGCAGCTCCACCGATGCAGTCATTGATGGGGCCAAGAAGCTGAAAAACCTGTTTGGTTTATAGGCCTGTGCCATGGCTGCCGGTTGTGCGAGGGTTCCTGCTTCGCATCGCGCGGCCAGCGCAGCTTGGGGTTTTTGCACTTTTTGGATTGGCGTATGCCAATAGCTTCAACGGCGCTTTTCAGTTTGATGATTTCAATGTCATCGTCGACTATGCGGCGGTTCATAGCCTGAATGGCTGGCTGTCTGAACTGGGGCAGGGCATTCGGCCCGTGTTGAAGTTCACTTACCTGTTGAACTGGATTTCAGGAGCCGGCGTGCCTGGTTTTCACGCCGTGAACCTGCTGATTCATGGCGCATCCGTGTGGCTGGTGTACCGCCTCACCCAGGAATTTCTCAAAACCAAAAACCTGCTGCAGCGCGTGCCCCTGGCACCCTTGCTGAGTGCAGCACTCTTTGCCGTGCATCCGGTGAACACCGAGGCCGTCACTTATATCTCCGGTCGTTCCAGCGCATTGATGGCACTGTTTTATCTTTTCGGGCTTTTGGTTTATGTCAGCAGACCTGCTCGGTCAGGGCCATGGCGCGCCAGAATCCTGGTACCCCTCTGTTTTTTGATGGCCCTGGCGACGAAGGAAAGCGCGGTGACTTTTCCGTTGGCACTTATTCTTTGGGATATTTCCAGCGGTGAAAACTGGAAAACCAGCTTGCGCAAAGGCTGTACGAGTTGGATCACCTTGCTTATTGCAGCGGCTTTTTTCCTTGGCAATGACGCGTACCGGGCGGCTGTTGAACGCAGCACCCACTTCAATTCACTAACGGGAAATTTAGCCACGCAAACCCACGCGCTGTTGTACCTTTTCATGCAGTGGACGTTGCCATTCTGGTTGAACATGGATCCGGACTTGCAGGTGCAGCGGGATTTCTCGGACTCCAGGCTGGAGCTGGGATTTGTTTTTGTACTTGCGTGGGTGATGGTGGTGACGTGGCGCAGGCGTCCCTGGATGGGTTTTGCCTTGGCGTGGGCTTTTCTTCATCTGTCGCTGTTGTATGTTTTTGTGCCCCGGCTTGATATTGCCAACGACCGGCAGTGGTACCTGGCTGCCTGGCCGCTGGGCATGGCGTTGGCCGTTGATT
Source organism: uncultured beta proteobacterium (assembly GCA_903870955.1). GTDB lineage: Bacteria > Pseudomonadota > Gammaproteobacteria > Burkholderiales > Burkholderiaceae_C > Allorhodoferax. The sequence goes on along the minus strand of CAIQEX010000132.1, from coordinate 2,236 downwards.
TGCTGCTTTACCGGTCACAACGCATGGCTGTAGGGGTGTCGATCCTCCTGCTATTGGGCCTGGCCACGCTTACTTTCCTGCGCAATCAGGATTACCAGAGCGAGGTAAGCCTATGGGAGCAGACGGTGCAGGTGTCGCCGGGCAAATCGCGCGTGCACGGCAACCTCGGTTACGCCTATCAACTTGCTGGGCAAACCGTTCAAGCCCGTCTGGAATATCTTCAGGCCCTGCGCCTCGACCCTGACAATGTGAAGGCGCGCCTCAATTTGCGTCGCCTGAATGCAGAAAGAGCAAAACCCAATGGCGAGACAACGCCCCAATTGCCGTCACAGTGAAGCCAGCAGCATGTCCCGATAGTCTTCAGCAGTGGCGATGCGGGGTCCCGTTTTGTGGCAATGGTCGGCCATGGCACCCTGAATGATGGCGTCAAATTGCGCCTCGACCACACCCATGGCCGCCAGGCCACTGGGCAGACCCAGACGGGCATTCATTTCCTGAATGGCAAGGCCGACATCGGCGCCTTTCTGAAGTCCCATGGCATGGGCCATACGCTCCAATCGCTGGTCTTGCAGCATGCTTGGGGCACTGGCGTTGAAAGCAATAACGGCTGGCAAAAACACGGCGTTGAGCGTGCCATGGTGCAGGCGCGGATTGATACCGCCCAGGCTGTGGCTTAGCGAATGCACGCAGCCCAAACCCTTTTGAAAGGCCATGGCTCCTTGCATGGAGGCGCTCATCAAATTCAGGCGTGCCGCGCGATCGGAGCCGTCTGCCGTGGCGCGGGCTATCGACGACCAGGCGCGCTGCAATCCATCCAGTGCAATGCCATCGGCGGGCGGGTTAAAGGCGGGTGCCATAAAGGTTTCGATGCAGTGGGCGATGGCGTCCATGCCAGTAGCGGCTGTCAGCATCGGCGGCAGACCCAGCGTGAGTTCGGGGTCGCAAATGGCCGCCTTTGGCACCAGATTCCAGGAGTGAAAACCGAGCTTGCGGTGGTCGTCAACGATGATGATGGCGCCGCGGGCCACTTCACTGCCCGTGCCACTCGTCGTGGGTACGGCGATCAGCGGCGCGACCTTGTCGGTAATAAGCGTCGAACCGCCCTCAATGGTGGCGTAGCGGGTGAGTGGGCCCGCGTGGGTGGCCGCAATTGCCACACCTTTGGCACAGTCAATGGCGGAACCCCCGCCCACCGCGATCAGTCCATCGCAGGCTTGGCTCTTGAACACCTCGACCGCAGCCCGCACAGCAGCCTCAGTTGGGTTGGAGGGAGTCTGGTCGTACACGGCGCAGTCCACTCCCGACAAAGCGTCCAAGGCCTTCTGCAAAATGCCCGCGGCCTTGACGCCGGGGTCGGTGACGATAAGCGGTCGGTGGATACCCACACGCAGGCACTCTGATTTCAACAACTGAAGGGCACCAAAATCAAACTGAACCTGGGTGATGTAGTAGATGAGTGACATGGCGCTCGGAAGGGTTACGGCGTGTAGGATGGGCGACTCGCCAGACTGTAACAAGATTGCGCATTCAACCCATTCATGTCACCCACACACCACCGCAATCCACTTGCTCTGCTGACACCGACCATGCACAAGGTGCTTGAGCGCATGCATCGGGCGCAGAAAGTCCCCATGCATGCGTTGACACCGCAACAGGCGCGCGCGGCCTACGCGGGCGCTGCCGATGTGCTGGACATCCCGCCGCAGGCTACGGAACGGGTGGAAAGTTTTTCTTTCAAGGCGCGGGACGGATTTGATATTCCGGTGCGCCTGTATGCCCCCACCGGTGTCAACATCCCGGTGCTGGTGTATTTTCATGGTGGTGGTTTTACGATTGGCAGTATCGCCACGCACGACGCGCTGTGCCGCAGGTTAGGACACTTGGCTGGATGCGCCGTACTGGCGGTTGATTACCGATTGGCGCCAGAGCACAAATTCCCTACAGCGCAAGAGGACGCTTGGGACGCGGTGCAATGGGTTGCCGCCAAAGGCTCCGGGCTCGGTCTGGACCCTAGCCGAATCGCGGTGGGTGGGGATAGCGCCGGAGGCACGTTGGCAGCGGTGTGCGCTATTCAGGCGCGGGATGTAGGACTCGTGCTTTGTTTGCAATTGTTGTTCTATCCTGGCACTGCAGGCCATCAAAACACACCGTCTCATCAGCGTTTTTCCAAGGGTTTTGTGCTGGAAGAGCCGCACATCACCTACTTCTTTGAGCACTACATCCGCAGCGCGGCCGA
>CAIQEX010000131.1 GCA_903870955.1 uncultured beta proteobacterium | reverse complement strand
TGGGGACGCTGGTTTTTGTACCGCTTTTTAAGTCCCTGACCCACTTGCCGCCCTTCATGGGCATCTTGCTTGGCCTGGGCATTTTGTGGACGGTCGGTGATCTGGTGCACCGCCAGACGGAAGACGTCAAGAAGCAACGCCTCACGATAGCCAGAGCCTTGACCCGCATTGACATGAGCTCAGTGGTCTTCTTCATCGGAATCCTGTTGGCGGTCGCCGTACTCGAACACACCCATGTTCTGGCGACACTGGCGCAGTGGCTGGACAAAGCGGTAGGACGCCAGGAAGTGATCGTCATTCTGATTGGGCTGGCAAGCGCCGTTGTCGACAACGTGCCTTTAGTTGCAGCCTCTATGGGCATGTACAGCCTGGAACAATATCCCCCGGACAGTTTCTTGTGGGAGTTTGTGTCCTACTGCGCCGGCACGGGCGGCTCTATTTTGATCATTGGCTCGGCCGCCGGTGTTGCCGCCATGGGCCTGGAAAAGATGGACTTTGTCTGGTACCTGCGCAAGATCAGCGGACTGGCGCTTTTGGGCTACTTGGCGGGCGCCATGGCCTACATCGTGCAGCAGCGCATCTGGGGTTAAGGGGCGCTGGGTTCAGGCGTTGACGGCCTTAAAACCGCAATGACAGGCACGTCAGTCCACCGTCCATCTTCTTGATTTCGCTGGTATCCAGCTGCAGGATAGGCAGCCCGACGGTTTGCAGCTTGGCCAGGGTATCGGGGTAGCCACTTGGCGTAATCAACGTATCGTTAATCCACAGCGTGTTGCCCGCGTACTCCTCGGCTTTGTCCAATATCAGGTGCGAGAAACCCGCAAATGCCGGGTTGCGCGCACCTTCCTCGTTCAGGATCAAGGTGTTGCGCCCCACATAGTTGACGATGGATTTGAGGTGCAGGCCGTCGCTGACCTCGATGGCGTCTACCCGGTAGCCAAAGGGCTCTACGGCCGCTGCAAATTCCCGCACACCGGCCTCGTCCGTGCGACTCGTCAGCCCGACAAAGAAGCGCTTGTCCACCATCAGCACATCGCCGCCGTCCATATGGGCGTTGGCGCTCATGCGCGTCACGCCGCGGTAGCGCCACAGCACAGGCTCGATGGTGGCAGTCTCACCCCGGCGCGAGGGTGCACCGGGATGGGTCAGCACCGCAAACTCCGGCCCAACCACGGCGGTGTCTTCGACAAAGTGGCTATCGGGGAAAGCCGGCTGTTCGGGCAACACGGTCACCGTCAGGCCCAGGCCGAGCAGGGTGCTGATGTAGGTGTCAAATTGCTGACGGGTCCGCTGCGCGTCGGGTGCGCCCAATGAGGAAGTGGTCAGACCCTGGCCGCAGGTGGCCGAGGGCAAGCGAGCGATGGCATTTTGGAAGTGCATGGCGATGAAGTCGTAAAACGTGGCTGCAAGCATATCCGCGAATAGCGCTGCACTTGATAACTCAACTTGCCACGGTGCGGGCCACCATACAAAATGGGCAGCACAGCGATTGGCGCATCTTGCGCTGATGCACTTGGAGCCCGTATGTTTGAATCTGCCGAAATCGGTCACAAAGTGAGCAAGGCTCAATACAAGGAACAAGTGCCCGCTTTGCGTGCCGCGCTGTTGGATGCGCAGGCCACGCTGTTCACGGAGAAAAAAGTGCCGGTTCTGGTGCTTATCAGTGGCGAGGACGGCGCTGGCAAGGGTGAGACGATTGGGGTGCTTTATGAGTGGATGGACCCGCGCTATCTGTCGACCCTGGCTTTTTCTGAGCCGAGCGATGAAGAGCGCGAACGCCCCCTGATGTGGCGCTATTGGCGGGCCTTGCCACCCAAGGGTCGGGTGGGGATTTTTGCCGGTTCCTGGTATTCAGATCCGATTCGCATGCGCATCAATGGTGAAGTGTCTGAGCTCGAACTCGACGCACGCGCCGAGCAGATCAACCGCTTCGAGGCCATGCTGGTCAATGAAGGTGCGCTGGTGTTGAAGTTCTGGATACACCTGACCAAGGAGGCGCAGCGCGAACGCTTCAAGGCATTGGAAAGTGATCCCCACACGGCCTGGCGCGTGACGCCCTGGAGTTGGGACAGGCTGAAAACGTATGACAAGTTGCACAAGGTTTCGAGCCATTTGCTGCGCATGACCAATACCGCCTGGGCGCCCTGGGTCATTGTGGAAGGGGTGGATGACCGTTACCGTGCGCTCAAGGTGGGGCAGGTGATTCAGGCCGCACTGGCGAATAAATTGGCTAGCAAGAAAAATCCCGCTACGGTGGTCAGCCCGATGGTTCGGGTCGACACCGATGGGCGCAATGTCTTGTCTGAGTTGGACCTTGGCCTGTGCATGCCAGACAAGGAATACAAGGCCGAACTCGGCCGTCTTCAAGGACGCCTGAGTGAGTTGTCACGCGATCCACGCTTTAAATCGCACTCGCTGGTGGTGGCGTTTGAAGGGGCCGATGCAGCCGGCAAGGGTGGGGCGATCCGGCGCATTACCGCAGCCATGGATGCTCGGCAGTTTCAGGTGATTCCGGTGGCCGCACCCACCGACGAGGAGCGCGCCCAACCGCACCTGTGGCGTTTTTGGAGACACCTGCCGCGACACAACCACACGGCCATTTTTGACCGCACCTGGTATGGCCGCGTGCTAGTCGAGCGCGTCGAGGGCTTTTGCACGCCTGCCGACTGGCAGCGTGCCTACAGCGAGATCAATGATTTTGAACACGAACTGGTTCAGTCAGGCGTGATCGTGGTGAAGTTCTGGCTTCAGATCAGCCAGGAAGAGCAACTCAAGCGCTTTAAGGAGCGCGAACAAATTGCCTTCAAGCGTTTCAAAATTACCGAAGAAGACTGGCGCAACCGTGACAAATGGGATGCTTACCAATTGGCGATTTGCGACATGGTGGAACGTACCAGCACCGGGGAAGTGCCATGGACGTTGGTGGAGGCCAACGACAAGAACTTTGCCCGCATCAAGATTCTGCGCACACTCTGCGCAAAACTTGAAGAGGCGCTGGATGCTTCTGACGGCAAGTTACCCAAGCCGCCTAAGCCCGCCAAGGCGGTGAAGGAAACCAAGGTCGCCAAGACGGGCAAGCCGCGCAACAAGAAATAAGCAGCCCCAATGCATCAATAGGGCTTGAAGTTGGAATTTCCCACGCGCGGCGTTGACCGAACACTCAAGCGTTGCGTCGGACTTGCCCGCCGATCCTGAAGCGATGGGCGTTCGGCGGCCGTTTGAGCGACTGTGCCGGTCTTGAAGAAGGCAATGCTTTGCTGCAATTGCTCGGCCTGACCTGAAAGTTCTTCGCTTGTGGCGGCTAGTTCTTCCGAGGCGGATGCATTCTGCGAAGTCGCCTTGGTCAGCTGCCCCATGGCGCCGCTAATCTGCACCACGGATTCACTTTGTTCCGAGCTGGCGGCCGCAATTTCCTGCACCAGCTCACTGGTTTTCAGGATGCTGGGAACAATTTCATTGAGCAACTTACCCGCGCGCTCGGCGGTGGACACACTGCTGATCGCCAATTCGCCAATTTCCTTGGCTGCGGCCTGGCTGCGTTCGGCTAGTTTGCGCACCTCAGCGGCAACCACCGCAAAGCCTTTGCCATGTTCGCCTGCGCGCGCTGCCTCGATGGCGGCATTCAAGGCAAGCAAATTGGTCTGGTAGGCAATGTCATCAAC
>CAIQEX010000130.1 GCA_903870955.1 uncultured beta proteobacterium | reverse complement strand
GTGATGGCGGCGATGACATCGCCCGCGCCACATCCTTTGAAAGACGAACAAGGCTATCTCGCACACTGTGTTGCCTTTTCTCAAGTGATTGCCGGGCGAGGCTATCCGTTTGACGAATCCGCCCAACGAGATCAAGCCTTAGCCGAAGTCAAACGAGCATATAACCCAAGCGGCTTTTGGCGGCACATCGCCGCCATCGCAGCAACCGGTGACTTAAGACCACGACTAGCCAACATCAGTGCTCCGACGCTTGTGCTGCATGGGGCAGACGACCTACTTGTTTCCCCGGAAGCTGGGACGGACACGGCTGCCAATATTAAAGGAGCCGAACTACGCATCGTCGAAGGAATGGGCCACGATTTTCCACCATCGCTGTTTGGGTTTGTGGCCGCAGCCATCGCAGAAAACGCACGCCGCGCGAGCCAGGTCCTTTGACGGCATATGGGACCTGACGGCGCGCTGCGCCAAAACGGTCAGATGCGAAAGGACGAGCGGGGAGTAGAAGGCATCCGCTTGGAGCGCTTGCCTAGAGCAAGTTCAGTTGTCGAGCACGCGCAACGGCCTCGGTCCGGCGTTGCACGTCCAATTTGGCGAAGATGTTCTGGTTGTGCCACTTGACCGTGCTAAGCGACAGAAACAAGCGTTCGCCAATCTTCTGATTGGAATGTCCTTGCTCAATGAGCTGCAATATTTCCAACTCCCTTGGACTGAACACGCCAAGCGGCAAGTGGAATGGTGCGGTCGCAGACGGCGCAAGGACCGCCATTGGTTGCGTCGCTGGCTTGCCAAACGCAGCCAGTAGCTTTGCTACATAGTCCGCCATCCCCTGGTCTTCCCTCAACTGGCCGAGAAGCGCCTGCATGGGCGAACCCTCATCCACAAACAGGCGGATAGAACCTTGCGGCTGGGCTTGCCTCACGCACGCACGCAACAGCTGCAGGGCTTGGTCCACTGCGCCAGCGGCATGCAGGATGCTGACCTCCAGCACCATGGCTTTAAGTGCGTCCTGCGTGCGCAGCTCTGACTCCATCGTGCGCCGGTGGACCTGGATCGTTTCTAAGGCCTGCGAGGCCTGACCCTGTGCCAACAAGGTTCTGGCAAATCCGAGCGGCAGTTGGTGCGCGCGTGCCACGCCAACTGTTGCGTCCACATCCCCTTGGCGCAACATCAGATGTATTTGCAAGTCGACCGCTTCGCGCATTCGATCGGTCAAGGGGCCTGTCTTGTTCAACGCAGTGGCGCGTACCAGTAGCGCACCCGCCCGCATGTACTCACCTCTGGCGCTCAGCAGGCGCGCCTGCAGCAACTCCGCACCTATTTCAGATCTGCTCTTTGCCAGGTCGACCAGTTCTCTGCACTGCACTGCGAGCGCATCAGCTTCGTCCAGCGCATTCCAGTCGTAGACGATATTGGCAAGCCCAAGATGGGCTTCGAACCCCAGCACATGGCTTGGGTCGCCAATCATTTTGATGGCATCTCGGTACGTCGCAGCCGCTGCGTGGAGCTGGTAATCCGTCGCCTGGATACCGGCCAGCGCGGTCGCTGCAACGGTGGAAAACATCACATTGCCGGAAGACACCCCCGCGCCTATCACCTCAGAAAAAGCCGCACTCGCCAGTGCGAGCTCGCCGCGAAACATTTGGGCTACACCTAGGGCGCAATGCGCGGCGGTGCGGGCCGGACGATTCTCAGGGTTCAGTAGCGCGAGGGCACGACACGCCTCTGCATGAATCACTTGCGCATCGTTCCGATATACAGCCAGCCAGGCCCGAAGGACTGCAATCTGTCCCTGGGTGTCCGCCGTCCGTGCGTCGTGCGGGCTGCTGCGCAGTGCGGTTTCAGCCGCCAGCAATTTTTCTTCCACCTGGGCGGGTTGGCCGGCAAACAGCAAGGACCAGGAGAATGCCACCCACAGGAACGGGTGGCTGTTCAAAGCGGCGGGCGTAAGGGATGAAAGCCAATGCACCACAGGCGCGGTCACGCCACGAAAGTACAAGGGCATGCCATTGCCTTCAATCAGCCGTAGGGCATCGCCCATCTGCTTTGCCTGCGTGGCCTGGTGAAAGGCCTCCAACTCCAGACCCTGCCCCTCATACCATTGGCTGGCACGACGGTGCAATGGCTCGGCAGCTTCCTGGTGACTCATGCGTTGACGCAACAGGTCAGCAAACAGATGGTGATACCGATACCAGCGTCGCTCGGAGTCCAAAGGCACGATGAAGAGGCTGGACTGGTCTAGCTGATGCAGGATCTGCTCCCCGCCGTGGCTCTGCAGTACGGCATCGCACAAGGGACCGCATAGCCTATCCAACACCGAGGTACGCACCAAAAAGGCCTGAATCTCAGCGGTCTGCTGATGCAAGACCTCCTCGATCAGGTAGTCCTGTACAAAATGATGGCTGCCGGTGAAGGACGCAATGAAGGACTCGGGGTCCTGGTGTTTGTGCAGCGAAATGGCCGCCAATTTCAATCCCGAAATCCAACCCTCCGTGCGCGCCTCCAATGCGTGCACCTGGGTCTTGGAAAGACTGACAGCGCCATCCTGGTTGAAGAAAGCGGCGGCCTCTTCCAGCCCAAAACGCAGGTCCTGTTGCCGAATCTCTGCCAGTTGCCCATTGACACGTAACTTACCCAGCGCGATGGCCGGCGCCTCCCGGCTGGCGATGACCAGGTGGAACTGGGCAGGCATATGGTCGATCAGAAACGCCAGAGCATCATTTACGGTGGCGCTTGCCGCCAGATGGTAGTCATCCAAAACCAGTACCAACTTGCCCGGGATCTGGGCCATTTGGTTCACCAACTGCGTCAAAACAGTCTCTGCTGAAGCGGGCAGCGAACTTCTGAGCATTGCGCTT